>NZ_JBFLUG010000014.1:0-95326 GCF_041008525.1 Parafrankia sp. FMc2
CCCCGGCGCCGGCGCCGGCCCCCGCCCCCGCCCCGCCGGCGCCCGCCCCGTCGGCGCCCGGTGCGCCCGCCATCGTCTACCGCTCCGTCATCCAGGGCTCTGTCATCAACAGGTCGTCTACGGCTCGATGATGTTGAAGCTCGGATCGCCGGGGTCGAGGACACCGAGCAGCTGCCGCAGCGTGCCTTCGTCGCCGTCGAGGGAGAGCCCGGCCGCGCGGGCGGCGGCGACGTCGCCCGAGGCCAGGGGGGCCAGGGCTGGTCGCGGCACCGTCAGGGTCAGCGAGACGTCGCCCGACCCCGCCCGCACGTAGGTGAACACGCCGTTGACCAGGGTGGTGCGAAAATCCGACCCGTGGTCGGGGAACACCCAGCGGAGCGCCAGTTCGAGATCCCAGGCCTGCGGTCCGTTCACCTGGACGGCGAGCGCGTCGAAGAACATCTCCGGTGGCAGCTGTGCGAGCACGTCGGGGGAGTTGGACTCGGTCGGTGTGCCGAAGCCGCCCTCGCGCAGCTCCCGCGCACCGGACAGGTAGGAGTTTCGCCAGGTGCCGTTCTCGCAGCCGAAACCGAGCTTCTCCAGGACGTCGGCGAGCAGGGCGCGGGCTTCCTTGTACTCGGGCTCGGCGAACACGACGTGGTCGAGGACCTGTGCCGCCCACCGCAGGTCACCCTCGTCCGCCGACCGCTGCGCCTTCTCGACGACGGCGTCGGCGCCGCCCATGAAGTCCACGTAGCGGCGCGCGGCCTCTTCCGGCGGGTGCTGCCACAGCCGGGCGGGATTGCCGTCGTACCAGCCCATGTAGCGCTGGTAGATCGCCTTGACGTTGTGGCTGATCGATCCGTAGTAGCCGTGCGTGTGCCAGGCGCGCTGCAGCGCGGGCGGCAGTGTGAGCACCTCGCCGATCTCGGCGCCGGTGTGCCCCTTGTTGATCAGTCGGACGGTCTGGTCGTGCTGGTAGGCATACAGGTCGCGCTGGAGCCGCAGGAACTCGACGACGTTGTCCGCGCCCCAGGTGGGCCAGTGATGGGAGGCGAAGACGACGTCGGCGCCGGCCGCGAACGTCTCGATCGCCTCGGTCAGATAGCGCGCCCAGGCGTGCGGGTCCCGCACCAGCGCCCCGCGCAGCGTCAGCACGTTGTGCAGCGTGTGGGTGGCGTTCTCGGCGACGCACAGCGCCCGATGCTCCGGAAACAGGAAGTGCATCTCGGCCGGCGCCTCGGAGTTCGGTGCCAGCTGGAACACCATCCGGACCCCGTCGACGGTCATCTCCTGGCCCGACCGCGTGATGTCGACCGTGGGCGCGATCAGGCTGATCGTCCCGGTCGAGGTCGTCTGCCCCAACCCGGCCCCGACCCCGCCGCGGGGACCGCGCGCGAGCGCGGCGCCGTAGATGTACCCGGCCCGGCGGGCCATCGCCGTTCCCGCGTAGACGTTCTCCGAGATCGCATGCTCCAGAAACCCCGCCGGCGCGATCACCGGCACCCGGCCGGCGTCGACCTCCTCCTGGGCTACGACGCCCTTCACCCCGCCGAAGTGGTCCGCGTGACTGTGCGTGTAGATCACGGCCGTGACCGGTCGTTTCCCGCGCTGGGACCGGTACAGCTCCAGTGCGGCCCGCGCCGTCTCCACCGACAGCAGCGGGTCGATCACGATGACGCCGTCGGCACCCTCGACGAAGGTGATGTTCGACAGGTCCAGACCGCGCACCTGGTAGATGCCGGGAACCACTTCGAAAAGGCCCTGCTTCGCGACCAGTGACAACTGCCGCCAAAGGCTGCGACTCACCGAATCCGGGCCATCGCCGGTCAGAAAGGAGGCATACGAATCGTTGTCCCACACGACCGTGCCGTCGTCGTCCCTGACGGTCGCCGGTTCCAGGGTCGCCAGCAGCCCCCGCTCCGCGTCGGCGAAGTCCCGTCGGTCCTCGAAAGGAAAGAACGCATCGCCCATGCCGCGCCTCCAGGAATCGCGCCTCACCGCTGGGCGGATCCTGCGCCGCCGAACCGACGCCGGCAACCGGACACCAGACACCGGACACCGGGCACCGGGCACCGCCGCGGCTGCTCCCGGGCGGTCAGAAATGGACGAGTGCGGATGGGGGAGGCTGCGGTGGAGCGAGAAAGCGGCGGGCCCCGTCCGACACCGGTGCGCGGACATAGCCGGCGAACCCGTCGAGCAGAGTCGTGACGAAGAGGCCGAAGGGCATGACCTCGTCACCGGCTGCCCTGGCGCGCTCCCGCTCGGCCGCGGCGTTCAGGGTGAATGCCTGGATCTGACCGATGCGCACGGTCCGGACGGGTTCCTCCACCTCGGGCAGCAACCGGCGCATGTCGGCGAGGAACTCCTCCTGCGCCTGCGTGACCTCCCGCTGGCGGGGGAGGACGTCCCGCCATCTGCCCCCGCGGTTCAGCTGGTCCAGAAAGGAGACGTAGTGGTTGTCGGGCGACTCGGCGAGCTCGATGACCGGCAGCAGGTGCGCCTCGAGTCGCTGGCGCAGGTCGTCGGGGTCCAGCCGCGCACGGAGCAGGGCCCGGCGCTGCGCGAGGTCCGCCACCCGGTGGGCGACGATCGCCTCGACCAGCCCCTCCTTCGCACCGAAGTGGTAGTGGACGGCGGAACTGTTCGCCGACCCGGCCTCGCTGGCGATCTGGCGCAGCGACACTCCGGCGAGCCCGTGTTCGGCGAACAACCGCTCGGCAGTGATCATCAACTGCCGGGCGGTCGCTGTCGCGGTGGACGGCTGGGGTCGTGTCACGTCTGCATCGTCTGCCATCGCAGCGCGGCGTCGTGCAGCGCCTCGCCCTTGGCGAAGCCGTAGTAGGCGCTGAACTGCAGGATGACCTCCTGCATCTCGTCCCAGGTCACATCACCAGTCTCCAGCGCCGAGCCGACATGTGCGGCGATCGGTCCCACGGCGTCGGACAACCCGACGCACGGCACGGTCACGAGGCGGCGGTCTCGGCGGCTGAGTGCCGGCCGCTGCCAGACATGACCGAAGACGAACCCGAGGATGCCGGCGAAGAAGTACGGCGAGTCGGGCGGCGGTGCCGGTACGGCGTTGACGGCGGCGAACTCCGCCTGGCCACGGCGGATCCGCTCCGCGTGGTCGGTCGTCCCGAGATCCTCGTAGGGCAGCGCCGGAAAGGCGGGTGCCTCCTCGCCGCGCTCGGTGTGCAGGCGCGCCCACTGCCGGCGGACGATGCCCTCCAGCTGCGACGCCTTCGGCCAGCCGCAGTAGACCGCGAAGTGCAGGGTGATCTCGTTCAGCTGCTCGATCGTGAGATCGCCGCTGCCCAGTGCGGCGTAGATGTGGTCCTCGATCGGTTTCACGGCATCCGCGGCGGCCACGCAGGCGAGGGAGACGATCCGCCGGTCGCGGATGCCGAGCCCCGGCCGGCTCCACACCTGGTCGAACAGGAAGTCCCGGCTGGCCCGCTCGAAGGGCGTTTCGGCGGCGGGCGGCACCACGGCCATCACGGTGCGGTAGATGTCGTCGGCGGTCATGCTGCGTCCTCCGGGTGGTGGGCGCCGCGGTGGAACGCGGGCGGCGCCTGCTCTGCGGCGTGGGCGTCCTGCTCGGCGATGCGGGCGTTCAGATAGGCGTCCAGGTCCGCCGCCCGCTCCACGAGCTCGGCCTGGATGGCGGGAACCGTCAGAACGAGGAACCTGCGCTGTGCCACCGCCTCGGCGGTGAGCTCCCCGACCTTCTCGGCCGAGACAATCGCGTGCGCCGGCGCACGGGGGGAGGACGAGGCCTGCCCGTACACGGTGATCTGCTCGGAGATGTTGGTCATGACCCCGGACGGGCACACACACGTCACGCCGATTCCCCGCGGGCCGAGATAGAGCGCGAGCGCCTCCGACATTCCGACGACGGCATGTTTGCTCGCCACGTAGGGAAGCCGGTCGAATCCGTACGCCAGCAGACCGGACGCGGACGCCGTGTTCACGACGTGCCCGCTGCCCTGCTTCAGCAGCAGCGGCAGGAAGACCCGGTTGCTGCGCGCGATGCTGAGCAGGTTGACGTCGAGCACCTTCTCCCAGGCCTCGTCCGGAAGCGATTCCGGCGCCCCCAGGGCGAGGACGCCCGCGTTGTTCATCACGACATCCACCCGCCCGAACTCGCGCAGCGCGGTGTCGCGCAGCGCCACGAAATCCTCGGCGCGGGTCACGTCAACGGTGATGCCGGCCGCCTGCCCACCCGCTGACCGGATCTCGGCCGCGACGGTCTTGGCCCGCCTGCCGACGAGGTCGCTCACCACGACCCGGGCGCCGCGGCCGGCGAAGGAGAGCGCGGCGGCGCGGCCGATCCCGCTGCCGCCGCCGGTGATGACCGCGACAGTGCCGGCGAAGTCGAAGGAATCCACCGGAACGGTGCGATCAGTACTCATGGCCGACTCCTCAGTATCAATGCGATAGTCTTAGCATCTAATGTATTTGATTGCAAGTTACGGCACGTGAATTACCAGAGGCCTGCGGGGCCTCCGAGTCGGCCCTGCGGAACATCGCCTGCCGCGGCCGAAGGGTGAGTGGTCGGCGGGCAGGCGATGGGCGGGCGAGCGGCCGGCGGCCGCTGCCGGGGAGCCGGATGATCAGCTCGACGCGGCGGCCGAAGCGCTGGCCCTCGGGGTCGGGCGTGCCGCCGCCGGTGGCGTCGCCCGGACTCCGCTGGGCGTCCGGGGGCAGGGGCGACTCGGACGGGTCCCGGTGCGGCATCCCGCGCGCGGACGTCCCTGATCGACGGCCGACAAACGGCGGATCACGCTGGGGTGCAACGCATTCCTGTCGAGGGGCCTCCGATGGTTCTTCGCGTCGCCGGTCAGACATGCCAGCTCCCCGCCTGCGGCCTGATGTGCCTGGTCACCCGGCGCGGAAGAGGGGGAGTCGTTAGTTATACTCGGTTGAAAATTGAAACGGGGACATTGCACCGGTGCGCCGCCGGCCCTGCAGGGGTCGGCAGGGCTGTATCCCGGTTGGGTGCGATGCCGAACCGGTCGTGGCCGCTGCGGCTGCCGCGGTGCCGCCGGCTGCCCTGACCTGCATCGGAGACCTGCGGGCCAACGGGTTCGGCGGCCGTGGAAATGCCTCTGGCGGGGTGGTCCGTCTCGTGCGCCGTAATCCCTGATCCCGTCGGTCTTTGTTTGGCTTCCATGGAGGAACACGTGCGTTCAGGTAGATCGGCGGGGCTGTTAGGGCTGGTGGTCGCAGTTCTTGTGGCTGTCGTCGCCAGCTGCACCGCGACATCGGCAGACAAAGGCGCGACGGCGGTATGCGACGCACCCGGAGTGACACCCGACAAGGTGAATCTCGGCATGGTGCTCTCTGATACCGGCGTGGGCAGCGCGACGTTCTCCTCGGCCCGCTCCGGCGCCGCCGCCAGGATCGGGCTGGCCAACGCGGAGGGGGGTGTGCACGGCCGGACGATCTCCTATGAGTGGCATGACGACGCGAGCTCGCCCTCGCAGAACGCGCGTGTCACCGAGGATCTCGTCAGGGGCGGAGACGTCCTCGGCCTCATGCTGGTGAGCACCGGTGTCGGTGATTCGCTGCAGGCACTGGCCGCGGAGAAGGTGCCCGTGGTCGGTCTCGGGCTGCCGTCCTGGAGCCGGTTCCCCAACATGTTCTCCAACATGTACGAGGCGTCTCCGGTGACCGTGGGCCAGTACGTCCGGGCCAGCGGTGGCAGGAAGGTCGGCATCGTCGCCACCGGGACGTCGGCCGCCGTGACGGAGAACCTCGGGCGCTACCGGGCGGCCTTCGAGTCGGTCGGCCTCGCGCTGACCGACACCATTCCCTTCGCGAGCACCGACAACCCGAGCGGGGTCGTCCAGCAGCTGGCGGTCGCCGGTGCCGACTCGCTGGTCAGCTTCACGACACCCGACGATCTTGCGCGGATCGTGCAGGCGGCTCAGGCCGCGAACCTGGGACTCGCACCCACCGTCTCGTTCGCCGGGTACGACCAGAGCCTGCTGCCCGTTCTGGGTACGGCGCTCGCCGGGGTCTCGTTCCCCGTGTACACCCGCCCGTTCGAAGCCGGCGGCACCGCTCTCGACCGCTACCGCACCGCCATGGCCCGCTTTGCCCCGGAGGTCGTCCATCCGGACCAGCAGTTCGCCCTGCAGGCCTACATCTACACCGACATGTTCCTGCGTGGGCTCGAACTGGCCGGTGCGTGCCCGACCAGAGACGGTTTCATCCAGGCACTGCGCAAGGTGTCCGACTACGACGCGGGTGGGCTGATCGAACCTGTCAACCTGAGCACCAACCCCACCCAGCCACTCAGCTGCTACGCCTTCGTCCGGATCAACGCCGGCGGCACCGATTTCGAGGTCAACCGCCAGCATGTCTGCGCCGACGGGACAAGCAGCTGACGCCGCGCCCGCGCCCGTCTGAGCGGCGGGCCCGCGCCCGTCTGAGAGCCGGACCATCAGACCGCAGGCTGTGCGACAGCCGACAGGTCGGGTATCGCACAGCAGGGCAGGCTTCGGGCGGGTCTCGTCCTGGCCTAGGTTCGACTGGTCGAGAGGAACCAGATCATGTCGGACCGTCGGGGCCCCACCGCCTGGGTTCTGCTGGTGCATCGTCCTGCCGCTGTCACCGCGCTGGCGCTCGCGGCGGCGCTCGCGCTGCTGACCGCCGGCTGCCAGCCCGGCGCCGGCGCCGGCTCGGTCGCGGGCGCGGAGCCGAACCCTGCGCTGACACTCGCCGGGTCGGACGCGACCGCCCAGGTCGGCGGCCCGACCGACCCGGGCGGATCCTCGGGGCAGGCCGGGTCGTCGAGTGGTGGCGGGCCGCCGGCCGCCGGCGGTGGACCGCCGGCCGGTCCGTCGCCGCGGCCCTCGGGCGCCGCGTCGCCCGAGGCGGCCCCCGTGGGGACCGCGGCGCGGGCTGACTGCCACCGGGTCGGCGGCTTCGACGTGTGCGGGCCGATCTACGAGCGGTACGCCCAGGCCGGCGGCCCGACCGGAGCGCTGGGCCGTCCCGTCGACGAGGCGACGGCGGCCAACGGCGGTACCTCCCAGCGCTTCGAGCACGGCGCGGTGGCCGCCAGCCCGTCGACCGGCACCCGCCTCGTGGCGGCGTCCGCCGCCGATGCCTGGGAGGACACCGGTGGGGGAGATGGTCCCCTCGGCTACCCGCTGCTCGACCCGCGCCCCGCCGTCGGTGCGGACAGCGTCAGCTACTTCCAGGGTGGTGCCGTGTTCGTCACCGGCGGCGACGCCGACGTGCACGAGGCACCCGGCGGGGAGGAGCCCGAGGTCGACGTTCCCAGCGTGTACGGGCTCCCGCTGGCGGACTTCACCGTCGTCTGGCGGGACCGGGCCGCCGACTCGCCGGCCGGTGACCTGGTGTGGACGACCGACGGGTGCAGCGGACCGACACCGCCCGCGGTGGACACCCTGTTCGCCGACGCCTGCCTGCGCCACGACTTCGGCTACCGCAACTACCTGAACGGCCCGCGGGTCGACCCCACCCAGCAGCGCCGGCTCGCCGTCGACAACCAGTTCCTCGCCGACCTGCGCGCGACCTGCGGGACGGCGGGCGAGCCACAGGTGGACTGGTTCGGGGTGATGATGCCGTGCCAGCGTGCCGCCCAGGTGATGTACGACGCGGTGCGGGCCTTCGGCTAGCCAGCCGCTGCCACGGCGACCGGGGTGGTGGGGCAGCCGTACCTCACATGTAGAACGCTATCCCGATCGCAAAACCGATCACCGTGCCGGCGATCGCCACGAACGTCGCCATCTTCCCGCGGCTGCTGTGCTTGCTCCAGGCCACCGCACCGCACACGATGCCGGCGATTCCGGCGAGCGGGAAAAGTAGACCGAGCGCGCCCAGGACGAATCCCAGAATCCACAGCGTGCGCACACCGGACGTCTCACCGACCGGGGCCGGGCTGTACGGATACGGCGCGCGGCCGTACTGGGCCTGGTCCTGCCCGCCTTCCGGGTACGGCATATAACCGGCCTGGTCAGCCGGGGCCTGCGGGTACGTCTCATACGGGGCCGGGCCACCGGTGCCGGGCCCGGCGCGACCCGCGGGGTTCTGGCCGGCCTCGTTCGGCGGCAGATAGGGATTGTCGCCCGTGACCTGAGGATCTTCGGTGCGGTGCACCGGCGTCGGCTTCGTCATTGCGACTCCGTTTCTCGACTCGTCCGTTCTCTGCCGGTTCCTGCCGGCTCGGGCTGACGTGATCGATCGTCGCAACGCTTCTACCCGCTTTACCGCCGTACTCACCCACGAACATGCATCCGTGGAAGATGTCCGCCGCGCCGTGCCGCGCCGCGCCGTGCCGCGCCGCGCCGTGCCGCTGTGCGTCTGTGCTGCCTCAGGGCCCGGCCGTCCAGAGGGCGGCGTGGGTGCCTCCCGACGGGAGACCGGCGCTGCCGCCGATCGTGCCCGACGCACTGACGGCGGCCGGAGTGGCGTCCGGGCCGCCGAGGGCGGCCAGCGGGGTGAGCTTCCCGGCGCGCCACAGGAAGCCGCGGGTCAGGTACGGGTTGCCCGGGCCGGTCGAACCTGTGGCCGTGGCGATGACCTGCCCCCGGTTGTTCACGTCGACCGCCTCGGCAGCGAGGCCGGTGAGGCCGAGCGGGGTGGTCGGCCGACCGGCCGACCAGACGAAGGCGTCCTGCCGGCCTCCCGTGTCGGTCGACGTCCCGGTAACCAGGCCCAGGTCGTTCAGGGCCGTCGCCCGGGAGTAGTCCCCGCCCAGTGTTCCCAGATCGGTCATCGTGCCGGCGCTCCAGAAGAAGGCGTGGGTCCGCCCGTCGGCGCGGACGCTCTGCCCGGCGACCTGGCCGCGCGCGTTGAGGGCGGTGACCTGCGTCGAGTCGCCGCCGAGCGACCCGAGGCCGGTGATCCGGCCGTCGGCCCACAGGAACCCGCTGGGGAGGCCGTAGACGGGGCCTCCCTCGCCGGCCCTGGTGCCGGCGACCTGCCCAAACTCGTTCACGTGCAGGCTCGCGTTGGCGAGGCTGGGGACCACGCCGAGATCGCGGGCCGCACGCCCGTCGGCGCCGGACAGGTAGGCCCGGACGACCGGCTCCGGCCCGTCCAGCTCGGCGGAGATGGCCACCACCTGCCCACGGTCGTTGATGTCGGCCGGGATGACCGTGTCCCCGGGAACGGGCAGCACGGCCGCTGTTCCGCGTTCCCAGCGGACGGCGACCGGTGCTCCGGAGGCGGACTGCCCATGCCCGATGACCTGGCCGCGGTTGTTCAGGCCGATCGGCTCGATCGGTCGTCCGTCATAGGTCAGCGGTGTGAGACGGCCGCGGGCCCACAGATACGAGGGGGAATCCGGGCCAGTCGCGACGAGTGCCTGGCCGACGTCGTTGACAGCGACCACACGGCTGTCGCCGGCCCACTGCGGGGTGAGATCCCGCGCAGTCAGCGGGACGGCCGGTGGGTCGCCGGCGGCCTCGGCCGGTGCGGCGAGCGGAACCACCGTGGCGGCGGCGAGAAAGGAAACGGCCACGCGGATCCGCTGGCGGATCGACACGGGCGACGGTGCTGCAGGCATCGGCCTGGTGACCCCTCGTCGGCGTGGATATGGCGGGTGCCCCCGGCCCGGCCGGTCATTACCGCCCGGCTGTGGTGCCGTCGATATTTTTTGTTGAATTCTCCTGTTCCGGTCACTGCTTTGCCACGCCCTACGCGGGTGAGGATATTGCCGTGGGTCAACGGCGTCAACGGCCGGCCCGTAAAACAAAGCTACTGGTTGAGTTGTCGGTGTGCGTGCTAAAAAGCACGCGGGATGACATTGGGCGACCGCCAGACATGTCCTGGTGTCGCCGGAGCAGGATCACCGAAAATGGGAGAGTGGCATGTCCGAGGTGTCGTCAGACTTATCCGGGACCGCCGGCCAGAAATCCTCCTCCGGGTTGAGTCGGCGGACGTTCATCGGCGCCGCGGGCGCCGGCGCGGCCGCGTTCGGCGGCCTCGTGGCCGGTGCCTCACCGGCGCGTGCGGTGACGAACACCGAGGTGAACGCCCGGGCCGTGGTCGTCGGCACCGGCTTCGGCGGTGGCGTGACCGCACTGCGCCTCGCCAGGGCCGGGGTGCCGACCCTCGTTCTCGAACGAGGGCTGCGCTGGCCCACCGGGCCGAACGCGAACACCTTCGCCACCGTCGCGAACCTCGACAACCGGTCGGCCTGGCTCTCCCCGAAACCACCGTTGCCGAGCCTGGCAAGCCTCGTTCCGGGCGCCGACCAGACCTGGCCCCTCCACACCGGGGTCATCGAGGTCATCAAGGGCAACAACATGACCGTCAACTGTGGTGCCTGCGTCGGCGGCGGTTCGGTCATGTACCACGGCATGACCCTGCAGCCCACCAGGTCCGACTTCAACCGGTCGATGCCGCTGGCCGCCGGCATGTACGACGAGCTCAACGCCACGTGGTACCCCACCGTGGCGTCGATGCTCGGAATCTCCACCGTCCCCGACGACATCCTCAACGTGGCCCCGTACACGTCGTCCAGAATCTTCCTGGACGTCGCGCCCCGGACCGGCCTGCGGACGTTCAAGGTGCCGCTTCCCGTCGACTGGAGCTTCGTCCGCGGAGAGCTCAACGGCACCTACAAGAAGGCCTACACGAACAGCGACATCGCCTTCGGCGTGAACAACGGAGGAAAGCACTCGATCGACGTCACCTATCTCGCCGCCGCGGAGGCCACCGGCAGGGTGACCGTGCAGACGCTGCACATCGTGCGGGACGTCTCCCTCGGCGCCAACGGCACATGGGTCCTTTCCGTCGACCGTATCGACACTGCCGGCAACGTCCAGGAACACAAGACCATCACCACCGACGCGGTCTTCCTCAACGCCGGCTCGCCCGGAACGACCCGGCTGCTCGTCAAGGCGAAGGCCAAGAACCTCATCCCGAACCTGCCGGACTCCATCGGTACCCAGTGGGGCAACAACGGCGACCGCATCTACGAGTGGATCGGGATGCTGCGCAACCCGGGCGCCACCCAGGGCGGCCCCGCCTGCGTCGGTGCCACCGACCCGATCAGCCCGATTCCGCTCCGGATCATTCACGCCGGTGCGCCACCCCTGATCGCCGGCATCCAGCGACTGATGACCGTCGTCGGCTTCGGCATCGTTCCCCCGGTCGGCACGTGGACCTACGACGCGGCGAAGGACGACGCCGTCCTGAACTGGCCGATCGGCGCCGACGCCGCCCTCCAGGTGCTGATCGCGGCGCGGATGGCCGGGCTGGCGCTGGCCGGCGGCGGAATCATGATCGACACGAACCTGACCGAGAACTCGACCTGGCACGCCCTCGGTGGCGTCCCCATGGGATCGGCCACCGACCTCTACGGCCGTGTCCGGGGCCACCGCGGTCTGTACGTTCTCGACGGCGCCCGCATCCCCGGCTCGACCGGTGCCTGCAACCCGTCCATGACGATCGCCGCGCTGGCCGAGCACAGCATGGCCAGGATCGTTCCCCAGGACGTGGGCACGGTCTTCTGACAGGCCCCTGACCGACCGCTCGGGCGGACGCCGGCCTTGGCCGGCCAGCCGAATCGCCGGCTGGCCGGTTGGCCGGCTCGGCCGGGCACCCACGGGCCCCGCTTTGTCTTCAAGTGATGTCATCGTATGCTGACATTGCTTGACGACAAAGATCGGGAGGCGCGGTGCGTGGGAGACGGGGCATCAACCAGGCGGCGCCGGCCAGGTCAGGCCTACCGGGCCAGGCGAGCCCGGGCCTCCTGCTCGGCGTCCTCGTCTACTGCGGACTCGTGATCGCGGTCATCGGGACGCTCGGCACGCCCCTGATCCCGACGATCGCGACCGACCTGCACGTCTCGCTCGCGGACGCCCAGTGGCTGCTCACCCTGACGCTGCTGATCGGGGCCGCCACCACCCCGCTGATCGGGCGGCTCGGCGACGGGCCACACCGGCGCACCGTCCTGCTGGCCGGCCTGGGAGCTGTGGGAGCGGGCTCCGTCCTCGCGGCCACCGCGGCCAGCTTCGTGCAGCTGCTCGTCGGGCGGGGCCTCATGGGCATCGGCATGGGCCTGATGCCGCTGGCGCTGGCGATCGCCCGCGACCTGCTGCCGCCGAGCCGGGTCGGCCCGGGGATCGCGGCCCTGTCCATCACGGTCGCGACCGGGGCCGGGCTCGGCTACCCCCTCAGCGGTCTGATCGCGGACACGTTCGACTACCACGCGGGGTTCTGGATGGCGGCCGGACTGGCGGGCGCGGCGATGGCGGCGGTGGTCGCCGTCGTGCCGGGGCGGGCGAGCGCCCGGCCCGCATCCGGGCGGCTCGACCTGCGCGGCGCGTTGCTGTTCGCCGCCGCGCTCAGCCCGCTGCTCCTCGCGCTGAGCGAGGGACGGGCCTGGGGCTGGACGTCGCCGGGAGTGGTGGCGCTCCTCGTGGTCGGCGTCGCCTGCGGGGTCGGCTGGGCCCTGGTCGAGCTGCGGACGGCGAACCCGCTGGTCGAGCTGAGGTACCTCAGGGCCCGGCCGGTGCTCGTGGCCGACGTGTGCGCGGCGCTCGCCGGCTTCGGCATGTTCAACGCGATGACCCTGATCAACCGGCTCGCGCAGGCCCCGACATCGACCGGCTACGGCTTCGGGGCGTCGCCCGCGGTGCTCGGCCTGGTGATCCTGCCCCTGTCCGCGGGAACAGTGCTGGCCAGCCGCTGGTCGCGCTGGCTGGGGCCACGCACCGGCGGTGGCCGGGGACTGCTGGTGACCGGTCTGCTCGCGGTGGCCCTCGCCCAGTTCGGCCTCGCCGTCCGCCACGACCACCTCGTCGAGCTGGGCGCGGCCACGTTCCTGTTCGGGGTCGGCATCGGGCTCGCCTTCGCGGCGATGCCCGCACTCATCATCGGATCCGTCCCACTGCAGGAGACGGGCAGCGCCACGAGCTTCAACCAGGTCCTGCGGACGGCTGGCGGCTCGGTGGGCAGCGCGCTCGGAGCGGCCATGCTCGCCGCGCACACCCCGGCCGGCTCGTCCCAGCCCGGCGAGAGCGGCTACACGCTGGCGTTCGGCCTGGCCGGCGGGGTCTGCGCGCTGGCCGTGCTCGCGGCACTGGCCCTGCCGGCCTCGCCACGTGACGGTGAGCAGGCCGCGGGCCCCGCGACCATCCCCGCTGCCCGGCTGGCGGAGCTGGCGACACCGCGGGAGGAGCCGGTGGGCACCGCCGCCTCGCGACCCACGATGGCGGATGATGTCGAGCCATGAACACCACCCGCCGGCGCGACGCGGCGCGGAGCCGCCAGGCGCTGCTCGCCGCAGCGGCCGACCTGTTCGCCGAGCGTGGCTACGCCGGCACCGCCATCCGGTCGGTCGGCGACCGTGCCGGCGTCGACCCGGCCCTCATCGCCCGGTACTTCGGCGGTAAGGAAGGGCTGTACCAGGCGGTTCTCGCCGCCGATCCGCTCATCGGACAGACCGGTCCGGTTTCCGGCGGCCCGAACAGCGGCGATGGGAACGACGGCGACACGAACCACGATGCTGGCCCGAACCACGATGACCCGAACCACGATGACCCGAACCGCGGCGCGAACCGCGGCGCGAACCGCGGCGGCCCGGCCACTGACGCCGCGGGCAGCGGCGGCTCCGCCGGCGAGGGGCAGGCGGAACCCCCGGCGCGGTCCGCGGCCGGCGCCGCGTCGGCTGGCCGCGGGTCGGCCGCGGCGAGCGAGACACCGGCCGACCCGGCGGCAGCGGTGCGCGCCCTGGTGGGCCGGGCGCTGGACAGGTGGACAGCGAGCGGTGTGAGCGCCGCGGCCCAGAACGTCTTCCGCCGCGAGGTGGACGCTGCCGCACGGGCAGCGACCCGCGAACGGCTCGACACCGTTCGCCTACCGCTGGGCGAGATGGCGGCAACGCCCGACCCGGAGCTGGCAGCCGAGCTCGCCGTCGCCCTGCTCTTCGGGGTGGGAGTCGCCCGGGACGCCGGAACCCTCACCCGACTCGCCAGGGCTTCCGCCGACGACCTTCGCGAGCCACTGACCGCCGCGCTTCTCGCCGCGCTGGGGATAGCCGAACCGTCCCAGCCCTGACGCAGGCCCTCCGTCAGACATCGCACCAGGCGCGGATCAGGGCGGCCTGCCGACGAACTCGCCCCAGCCGTACTCGAAGATCCGCTGTGCCGTGGCGTTCGCGTACACGAAGAGCGGGTCGGCCGCGCCGTCGTGCGCCAGCAGGCCGAACGGCGCCTCGTCGTGGAGCCAGCGAGCGCATGCCGCTCCAGCGGCATCACCGACCTGCGAGTCTCGGGGCGGTCGGGGGGTCGGATGTCGGGTGGACGGGTCGTCGGCGCAGAAGTAACGTTCCCGACGTTCCGGGCCCTGACCTTCGGGGCCTGGGCCGCGACCATGCGGGAGGGGAACTGCCGTGGCGGACCTTCGGGAGGACAAGGCACAGATCGCCGAGGTGCTGATCCGGTACGCGACAGGTATCGACCAGCGGGACTGGGCCCTGTTCCGCACGTGCTGGACCGCGGACGTCGAGGCAGACTACGGCACTGTGCAGCACGCCGGCGTCGAGGCGATCACCGAGTACATGACCAGGGCACACGAGAACATGGGCCCGACCCACCACCGCCTGTCGAACGTCGTCGTCGACGTCGAGGGGGACCGGGCGTCGGCACGTTCCTACGTCCACGCGGTCCTGATGCTCTCGCCGGACGACCCCGGCCGCTGGATCGACGTGATCGGCAACTACACCGACGAGCTCGTCCGGACTCCGGCGGGCTGGCGGATCAGCCGCCGCACCACGCGGATCGCGCGCCTGCTGACATCCGGCGAGACACCTGTCAGCTGATCGTCGTCACACGCACGCCACCCGGTCGCTGCGTCGACCCGCGATCTCTTCCCCCGCCACCTCGGTGGTGCACTGCACAAAGATGAGCAGCACCATTTCCGGCGTTCTGGATCCTCCTACCACGAGCTGGACGCTCTGGCTGTTGCCCGTGTAGGTGATTTTCGTCCTGCCGTCGGAGCCGGCTTCCTGGAAGAACTTGTAACCGGCGCTGGGCAAGGTCTGGCGATAATAGTCGACGGCCGCGACCGGACTGATGCCGTCAAGGGTGAGCGTCGCGTCCGTGGGCTTGTTCTTGGAGACGGTGAACGTCACTCCGGGCGGAAACGGAAAATGTTCCGGGACGATGGAATTCGCCAGTGGGCCCGCGCCGGCGACCGGAGTCGGTGCGGGTGCGGGTGCGGGTGCGAGGGCGGGTGCCGGGACGGCGAGGTCGGCTGTTGCCGCCGGGGTCGGGAGCAGAGTCGCCGAGCCGCCCGCCAGAGCTGTGGTCAGGTCGGTTACCCAGCCGGCCAACGGAGTGGGGGGCTGGCCGGCTGACCCGGCCGCAGCCTGCGCGCTCGGCGCCTGGGAGGTGACGGTCGAACCGCTACCGCCACACGCGGTGGCCAGCAGCATCAGGCCCACCCCGAAGCCCACGGTGAGTGACCGTGACCTTGTTTTCTCGACTCTCACGGATTACCCCCCGAAACCCGGCTGTCTGATCGATGTGCGGGCTGTCTCCTGCCGGCAGAGAAGTCAGTCCTTCGTTTCGAGGTAACTGCACGGGAAAATGCTCCGGACGACGTCCGGAATTCTAAAGGATGATCCCATGATCGCGAATTTCCGTCATCGCGGCGCCGGGGTGGCGAGCCCGTTCGGCCGGCCACCGCGGTCCTTGAGGAGGTGATGCCCGCCCGATGCCCGCCGGGGTCAGGCGAACAAGGAGTCGGGCCCAGTGGTCGCTGGCTGTAGAAGTCGCATGATCATCTCGACGGTGCGGTCCAGCGGGCGGCGCCGGGCGGTGACCGTGGACAGCAGCGTGCGGGTCAGGATGGCGCCGAGGAGCATGTCGAAGACGTCGTCCGGGTCCACGGCGGGGTCGATGCTCCCGGGCGGCGCGGCGTGCAGGATGTCCTGGAACTGCGGTCGCGCCGACACACGCAGGTAGAACTCCGGTGGGCGCTGCCGGCTCGCGGTCTGGTGGTGCGCGAGCAGCCCCGCCGCGGCCGCGCGCGCCGCGGGCGCGTCGAAGGCGGCGACGTAGGCGCGGACGAAGCGGCGGAGGTCGCCGCGGAGGTCCCCCGTCGGCTGGACGCTGAGCGGACTGAGGCCGGGGAACGTGGCCTCCTCGATCAGCTCGATCCGCGACCCCCAGCGGCGGTAGATGGCGGAGGCGTGGACACCGGAGTGCCCGGCGACGGCGTGGATCGTCGTCGCTTCGAAGCCACGCTCCACGAGCAGCTCGCGCGTCGCGGCAAGGGCCCGTTCGTCGATGCTCGTGTCGCGGGGGCGCCCCGGGCGGCGGGGAGGCTCGGCCATGCCGGCGATCGTACGTACGGGCGGCGACTCCGGCCCAGACCGACCCCGTCGGATTTCAGGACAAGATCTTCTATAATATTTCAGGACAGAGTCTTCTGTAACTCGCCCGCCGTCGCTACAGTCCGGTGCCGGGAGATGCGCTGGTGGCGACGGAGAGAGAAGCTGATGCGAGCTGCTGTGCTGCGGGGTGGGACGGTCGGGACACGCGTCATCGATGAGCCGGTGCCGGGGCCGGGGCAGCTTCTCGTCCGGTCACTGGCGTGCGGGATCTGCGCGTCGGACATCCACTTCATGGATCACCTGGAAGCCGGTGTGGAGGACGACAGCGGGATGTCGACCTACGACCGGGACGCCGACATCGTCATGGGCCACGAGTACTGCGCCGAGGTCGTCGACTACGGCCCGGGTACCGAGCGTCGCATCCCCGTCGGTACCCGGGTGAGCTCCCTGCCGGTGCTGTCCACCGCCGCCGGGCGCAGGATCATCGGGCAGAACCCGGAGTCACCCGGCGGGTTCGGCGAGTACTTCCTGCTGGACGAGTCCCTCACCCGCGTCGCGGTCTCGGAGCTCCCGAGCGAGATCGTGTGCATCGCCGACGCGATCTCGGTCGGCTGGTCGGCTGCCTCGCGTGCCCAGGTGACGGCGCAGGAGGTGCCGCTGGTCATCGGCTGCGGTGCGATCGCGCTGTCGGCCATCGCGCAGCTGCGGCGCCTCGGGGTCGGCCCGATCGTGGCGGTCGACTTCGTCGCCTCGCGGCGGGAGACCGCGCTGGCGATGGGAGCCGACGTGGTCATCGACCCCGCCGAGCTCTCGCCCTACCAGGCCTGGCGCGACGTGGCCTACGGCCCTCCCGAGTCGATGAGGGAGATGCTGGCGGCTGCCGGCCTGCCAGGCTGCGTCGTCTTCGAATGCGTCGGTGTCCCAGGCGTCCTCGACTCGATCATCAGGGGATGTGAGCGTGGTACCCGGATCTTCTCCATGGGCGGCCCGCCGGAGGGTGAGCACCTGCACACCCTGACCGCCAAACGGAAGGGCCTGAACATCCAGTTCGGCGGCGGCCCGTTGATGCACCACTGGGACGAGGCCTTCGAAGCGGTCTGTTCTGGCAGCCTCGACGTCGCGCCGATGCTCGGCCGGACCGTCGGGCTCGACGGCGTGGCCGACGCTCTCAGGGCGTCGCGTGACGCCAACGGTCCGGTCCGCATCGTCGTCATCCCCTGAGACGAGGTCCGTGGATGAGCGAGATGAGCGAGATGGACGAGCTTCGCGCCGTGGTCGAAGGACTGGCGGCAAGGATCCACGCCCTCGAGGACCAGATCGAGATCATGCAGCTCGTCGCCCAGTACGGGCCCGCTGTCGACAGCGGGTCGGCGCAGGCAACGGCGGCGCTCTGGACCGAGGACGGCACCTTCGACGCCGTCCCCACCCTGCGGATGCGGGGGCGGAGCGACATCGCCGACATGGTCAACGGCGGCCACCAGAGCCTGATCCGCAACGGCTGCGGCCATGTCCTGACGGTGCCGCACATCGTTGTCGACGGTGACGAGGCGACCGGCCGCAGCTATGCGCTCAACATCCGCTGGGACGCCGACGCCGACCGGTTCTGGGTGGCCCGGGTCTCCGCGAACACGTGGCGCTGGGTGCGTACCGCGCGGGGCTGGCGCATCCGCGAGCGGATCAACGCCAACCTCGACGGCACCCCCGAACACCGCGAGATGCTCGCCCCACCCCCACCCCCGGCCTGAGCTGTGACCGGTCCGGTGGACGTGGTGCGCCCTCAGGAGGACCAGTGAAGATCGGATTTGTCGGGGCGGGTCGGATGGGCCGTCCGATGGTCGACCGCCTGCGGGCGGCGGGCCATGACGTGACCGTCCTCGCGCGTCGTCCCCAGTCGCGGACGGCAGCGGAAGGCGATGGGCTGACCTGGGCCGGGACGGTGTCGGCGACGGTCCGTGACGCCGACGCGGTCTTCGTCGCCGTGCTGCGTGACGATCAGGTCCGCTCGGTGTGCCTGGGCCCGGACGGCGCTGTCGCGGCCATGAGGCCGGGAGCGACGCTCGTCCAGCACACGACGTCCGACCCGCGGACCGGACAGCTGCTCGCCGAGGCGGGAGCCGGCCGCGGCGTCGGTGTGCTCGACGCCGCGCTCTCCGGCGGCCCGCACGATGTCGCCGCGGGCCGGCTGACGCTGTGGGTGGGCGGGGACGAGGCCCTGCTGGACCGGATGCGCCCGGTGCTCGGCACGTACGCGTCGCCTGTGATGCTCGTCGGGGGGCCGGGAGACGGCCAACGGGTGAAGCTCGTGAACAACGCGCTGTTCGTGGCGCAGGTGGGGCTCGCGATCGACGCGGTACGTCTCGCGGGCTCGCTCGGGATCGAGGAGACGGCGATCCTGGCGGCACTGCAGCACGGCAGCGGCGCCAGCCGGGGCCTCGGCGTCGTCGCGGGCGGTGGCTCGGTCGATGCCGTCGCCGGCCGGATCGGCGACCTGATGCACAAGGACATCACCGTGGTGCGTGAGGTGGCCCGCAGCGCCGGCGCGGACCTCGGGATCATCGGCACCGTCCTGTCGTCGGACGCCGTGGAGAACAGGGTGCTCCGCCGGGCGAGCGCGCCGGACCTGACGCACTGACCACCCCCAGAACGACCCCCACTGGTTCGCTGCCCCGCCGGCACGCGATGCGACGCGGTGATCAGGCGGACGCCGGCGGGACGCCGAGGGCTACCACGAGGAGAACAGAGTGACAGCCATGACAGGCACGTACGGTCCCTGGGGGATTGTGGCCGGCGGGTCCGACGGAGTCGGGGCCGCGTTCGCCCACGAGATGGCCGCCAGGGGGCTGAACGTCGTGCTCGTGGCACGGCGGGTTCCCGTGCTGGAGGCGTTCGCCGAGGAGATCCGTGCGAAACACGGCGTCGAGGTCCGCGCGGTCGCACTCGATCTCAGCGCTCCGGGCGCGCTGGCGGACCTGGCGAGCGTGACCTCCGACCTCGAGGTCGGGCTTTTTGTCTACAACGCCGGCGGTGACGACCTCAGCACGCCGTTCCTCGACAAGGACCTCGCCACGCATCTGAATCTGGTGCATCGCAACTGCGACAGCGTGCTCGAGGCGGCCTACCGGTTCGGCGGGCCGATGGTGGCCCGCGGGCGGGGCGGCGTGGTGCTCGTGACCTCGGGCGCGGCCTGGGCCGGCGGCGCCACCCTCGCCACCTACGGAGCGACCAAGGCGTTTGATCTCATCCTGGCCGAGGCGCTGTGGGCGGAGTGGCACACGAGCGGGGTCGACGTCCTGAGCCTCGTGCTGGGCAAGACCGACACGCCGTCGATGCGGCGGGTGTTCGATGCCAGGAACGAGCCGTACGGCGAGGTCGCCGACCCGGCCGATGTCGCCCGCGAGGCACTGGACCATCTCGCCGACGGCCCGACCTGGATCTTCGGCAGCCCCGACCCGACCGGCGCCTCGCCGCTCGGTGCGCTGTCCCGCCGCGACGCCGTGCTTGTGATGAGCCGAGCTCGCTGAGCCGCTCCGGGCCTGCCGCCGGGGCCGCCGGCCGCCGGCGAGCGGCCGGCTGCCCCGCCCGGCTGCCCCGCCCGGCTGCCGGCTGCTGCTGCGTCAGGCTGGGACGGTGCCGCAGGCCTCCATCGTGGCGCCCCGGAAGCCGGTGAGGAACGACGCGCGTCGTTGCTCCGCGGAGCCGTGGGTCCACGACTCCGGGTCGACCCCGGCTCCGGCGCTGGCCTGGATGCGGTCGTCGCCCACCGCCTCGGCCGCACCGAGCGCCTCGTCGAGATCGGCCGCCATGATCGTCACGTTCCCGCCGCGGTTCGCCAGCGTGCTCCACACCCCGGCATAGCAGTCCGCCTGCAGCTCCAGCTGCACCGAGAGCTCGTTCTCCCGCGACGGATCCGCCTGCTGAGCCTGGCGCAGCCGCTCCTCGGTGCCGGTGATCGTCTGCAGATGGTGCCCGACCTCGTGCGCGACGATGTACGCCTGCGCGTAGCGGCCCTGCGCGCCGTACCGCTCCTGGAGCTCGCTCAGGAAACCGAGGTCGATGAAGACGCGCTGATCCGGGGGGCAGTAGAACGGCCCGACCTCGGCGGACGCGGTTCCGCAGCCGGTGGAGACGGCATCGTCGAAGTAGACGAGGGTGGGTGGGGCATACGTCTGCCCGGTTCGCTGGAACTCGGCCGTCCAGACCTCGTTGACCTCGTTGAAGACCTTGAGGACGAGGCAGTCGTTGTACTGGTCGACCGCGCCGGGCGCGGCGCAGCGGCTGGCGATCTCACCGGCCGGCAGGGCTCCCCGCCCCGTGCCGTCGCCGGTTCCGTTGTCGCCTCCGCCTCCGCCGCCACCGATGAGCGTGACGAGCAGGTAGACGACCACGCCGATGATCCCCGCCCCGCCGCCGCCGATCGCGAGCCCCCGGCCGGCGCCCGATCCGCCGCGCCGGTCCTCCAGCTGGGACGTGTCGACCGGCGAGTCGTCGAACCGCATCGTCTGGGCCTGCCTCTCCGAGGAGCACGCTGCACCGGACAGAACGCTGCGCCGGACAGAACGCTGTACTGGACAGAACGACCGCTGCCCGCCCCCCGCGCTTCATACGCGGAGGGCGGGCAGCACTATCTGGGCCGGTGCCTGGTCTGTCAGTAGCGGGTGCTCGCCGTCGAGCGGTTCCGCGGACGGCGACGGAGCCGGCGCAGACCCCGCGCCGCCGACCGATCGGCCGCGTTCACGTCACGTCGGGCCTCGTTACGGAGCCTCCGTAGCAACTTCATTGTTTCCTCCTCGAGCTTCGCCGTGCCTGCGTGGGTGTCCGGGTCTCGTCGTCCGGTCACCGGCCTGAACACGACATGCCCGACCTGCCGCCAGTAACACCCCTTGTCCATCCCTTGTCGCCTGTGCTGCTGGCATCGCCCCGCAGGCCGACCGTCAGGGGCGGGCCAGGCTGGGTGCGAGGGCGAGGAGCTCGGCGGCCAGCTGTTCGTCGCCCGCCACCTGAGCGGCCACGGTCGGCACCGTCGTGCGACCACCGACCAGCAGACAGAACGGAACGATGCCGAGGGTCACGGCGCCTGCCACGGTCGGAACTGCCGTCGGGCCCGGCGCCGTGGCCGGGTCGGCGGCGGGCAGCACTCCCGCGGCCCAGGAGGGTTCCACCGGGGCGTCGCCAGGCGGCCGCTCCGCCACGCCTGACGGGTCGAGTGACCAGGTGCCTCCGCCCGGCCCGGTCAACGTCACCGTCAGTGCCGCCGGCCCGGTCGGCGCGACGGCGGCCGCCCACGGCTCGGCCAGCAGGCGCAGCGCGAGATCCGCCATGGTGTGCAGCTCGTCCCGGCCCGGATCCGGCACGGTGAACCCCGTGGCCGCGGCGATGTCGCGGGTGTGGATCCACGTCTCGAAACCGCGGGCGGTCAGATGATCGGCCGGGATGCTCGGCCAGTCACCTGCTGTCACGGCCAGTGGCTCAGGGTCGCCGGCAGCATCAGCATCAGCGCCGACGCCGACGCCGACGCCGACGCCGACGCCGACGCCGACGCCGACGCCGGAGGCTGGCGACGTATCGGCCACAGCCGTGCACAGGAGCGTGGCGCGTTCGTACCAGCGGCGCCGGGTCTGCTCCGCCGGCCACTCCCGGGCGGCGGCCAGAACGACCTCGGTACGCGTGACGGGGTCCTCGTCCGGCCGTTCCAGATCATGCCCCGCGTCGCCGGCGCCGGCGACCCCGCCGAGCGCGGCCAGTAGCAGACCGTCGACGGCGTACAGGTGCAGGACAAGGTCGCGCACCGACCAGCCGGCGACGGCCGGGCGGGTCCAGTCCGCCGGGGTCAGCTCGACCAGCAACCGGTCCAGCGCGGCGACACGGCGCCCGTAGGCCGGGGTCTGCCACCCGTGCGCCCGGACGGGGCCGGCCTCCGACCGAACAGGCGTGCCTGGTGCGGCGGGCCGGGCGGCGAGCGCCGCGGCGAGGACAGCGTCCAACGACGCGGCCTCGACGGGCGGTGGTGCGTCGCGCGCCTCCCCGGTGGCGGACCGGGCGAGGGGTGGAACGGCCAGCGCGAGCTCTGCGGCGTCAGCGGAACATGCCACGCACCGGCCGAGGTGTGTCTCGACGGCATCCGCCTCGGCGGCTGTGCAGGCACCCAGGACGTACGCGCCGAGCAGCCCGGACATGCAGGCGCCCGGGCTGGGCACGATCGTCGGGTCGACCGTCACGGGGCGGCTCCCAGGCGGGTGAGGGTGAGCGCAAGAGCTGACAGAGCGGCTCGCATGCGCGATTTCGCCGTCCCCTCAGGGATGGCGAGCCGAGTGGCCACCTCACGGTAGGTCAACTCCGTGAAGTACGCCAATTCCACCACCTCCCGCAGCTTCGCGGGCAGCGCGGCGACGGCGGCGCGCACGGCGTCGGCGTCCTCGCGGGCGAGGAAGTCACGATCGGCCGCAGGCTCGTCCAGGTGCTCGGTGAGCTGCCGGGCGACCAGGTCGTTCGGGCGCCGGGCTGTCTCCCGGCGGACCCAGTCGACGGCGCGGCGGTGGGCGAGCACCGCGAGCCAGGTACGCAGCTCCCCGCGCTCCGGATCGAACCTGAGCGGATGCTGCCAGAAGGCGACCAGCACCTC
The DNA here is from genome assembly GCF_041008525.1 of Parafrankia sp. FMc2. Classification (NCBI taxonomy): domain Bacteria; kingdom Bacillati; phylum Actinomycetota; class Actinomycetes; order Frankiales; family Frankiaceae; genus Parafrankia; species Parafrankia sp. FMc2. The sequence continues at coordinate 22,929 of NZ_JBFLUG010000014.1, forward strand.
CTGAAGGACGTCGCGGGCCGCGTCGGCGTCGCGGGTCACCCGGGTGGCGACGGCAAGCAGGTAGCGGGAGTACCGCTCGTGCACGACGGCAAGCGCGGTGGGATCACCGGCGACCAGGCGGCCGTGCAGCTCCGCGACCTCGTGCCGTGAGGGCGGCTGGCGGGCGGCGCCCGCGCCCGGCGCGGCGTCGGCGGCACCGGCACCGGCTGGTGGCAGCCGGCGTGCCACGGGTGCCGCACCGTCCTGTCCGTGCACGCTCGGTATTGTGCCATGGACGTTCCGCCCCGCCGGTCGGCGATCCTGCTCCGTTCCGCCCCCGCATGTTCCCCAGCCGCGGGGGCTCGGGCGGCGAGAAACGCCTGACCTGGCGCTGAGGCGGGAATCGGACTGTCAGCGGCGGCGCGGTAGCACGTCATACAGCCGACATCCGTCCTGATGCCGTAATACTCCGATCCGCGGTGCATCTGCGGTCAGCGGCCGGCCGGCCGGCCGGACCACGGTCCAGTGCCCTGGTGCGCCGAACGGTCAGGTGGAGATCGACCGTCGCCCGATGTGGGGGAGCGGTTGCGCATGAGCTACTCCATGTCGTTCGCTCCCGCCCCCGTCGGAAAGGACCACCTCATGACTGGCGACGCGCACGGTTCCCGCGCAGTCGGACGCCGCTCTCTGCTCACCAGCACCGCCGCGGGAATCGCTGCCGCGGCTGCCGCGACGTCGCTGGTGCCTCCGGCGGCGGCAGCCAGCGCGGCCCCCGGAACCTCCGCGGTCCCAGCGGCCGCTGCGCGGCCGGCGCCGGGCCGCCGTTTCGCGGGGAAGGTCGTCGTCGTCACCGGAGCGACGACCGGCATCGGCCGGGCGGCAGCGATGGCCTTCGCCAGAGAAGGTGCGAAGGTCGGTTTCTGCGGACGTCGGGAGAATCTCGGGCGGCAGGTCGAGCGCGAGATCCGGAACGCCGGCGGGGAGGCGACCTACGTCAGGGCGGACGTCCGGGTTCCGGCCGAGGTCGAGGCCTTCGTCGCCGGTGTGGTCAGAAAGTACGGAGCGCTGCATGTCGCGCTCAACAACGCGGGGATCCAGATCGTGAAGCCACTGCACGAGATGACGGTCGAGGAATGGGACGACACCGCCCACACCAATGCCCGCGGCGTGTTCCTCGCCATCAAGTACGAGGTGCCGCCGATGCGCGCGGCGGGTGGCGGCGTCATTCTGGTGACCGGGTCCGCGAACGAGTTCGCCAGCCGTCCCGGCCTCGGCGCGTATTCGGCCAGCAAGGGCAGCGTCACCGGTCTGGTCCGTACCGCCGCGCTCGACTACGGCGCCGACAACATCCGGGTCGCCGCGATCTCTCCGGGAACGACGGACACGCCGTTGCTCGACAGCCGACGTCCCCCGAACATCACCGACGAACAGTGGGTCGCGGGGAAGGCCCAGTACGGAGCGGACAACGTCGACGCCCTGCGGCGTATGGCGCGGCCCGAGGAGATCGCCGCCGCGGCGCTCGCCGTGGCCTCCCCGGAAATGAGCTTCGTGACCGGAACGTCGGTCGTGGTCGACGGCGGTATGCTCGCGGGCCTCTGACCATGAGGAGAAAGCGCCCTGACGGCCACGCCTGACGTGCGGGCGCTGCGAGCGGCGCTGCGCCCGACCTCGTCGCCGCGGTCGGGCGCAGGTCTGGCCCCCCGGCCAGCGGCTCGTGGGATCGTGCCGGCCGGCAGGACGACGGCGCCCGGGGCAGGCAGAATCAGCGCGCGACCGGCGCCTGGGATCCAGGCCGGCGTCTGTTCCCGCGTCCGCCGTGGCGCCGGTGAACGGGCGTCACAGTCCGGGAGGAGCGTCACCGTCCGGGAAGAGGAGAGGCCACGAACATGGAGATCGCTGTCATCGGCGGCACCGGGCTCATCGGCTCCCAGGTGGTCAGGATCCTGAAGGCGAGTGGGCACGAAGCCGTGCCGCTCTCGCCGTCAACCGGCGTCGACCTGCTTACCGGGCACGGCCTTCCCCAAGCCCTGAAAGGAGTCGACGTCGTCGTGAACCTGACGAACTCGCCGACGTTCGACGAGGCTTCGTCCGCGTTCTTCCGGACGACCATGGACACGATGCTGACGGCCGCCGAGGCCGGTGGTGCCGGCCACGCGGTCATCCTCTCGATCGTGGGAGTGGAAAAGGTGCCCGGCCTGGACTACTACCGCGCGAAGGCGCTGCAGGAGGACATTCTCCGGGCCGGCCCGATCCCGTACTCGATCGTCCGCGCGACACAGTTCTTCGAGTTTGTCGACGCGGTGCTCTCCTGGACCGCCGACGAGAACAGCGTTCGCCTGCCCGCCACGCCCGTCCAGCCCATCGCCGCCGCCGACGTCGCCCGGGCGGTGGCCGACGTCAGCGCGGGTGACCCGCTGCGGGGCACCCGTGACGTCGCCGGCCCCGAGGTCTTCACGCTCGACGAGCTCGGCCGGATCACCCTGGCGGCGCGCGGCGACCACCGCACGGTCGTCACCGACGACAGTGCCGGCATGTTCGCCGCCGTCCCCGGCGACGCCCTCATCGCCGGGGACGGCGCCGTCCTCGCCAGGACGTCGTACCGCGAGTGGCTCGCGGCCCCACGCAGCTGAACAGGGAGCGCGGCTGGACGGGCCATGCGGCTGGACGGGCCATGCGGCTGGACGGGCAGCGCCTACCAGATGCGGACGCGGTCGGACGGGTCCAGCCACAGACCGTCGCCAGGGGCGGTGCCGAAGACGTCGTGGAACTCGTCGAGGTTGCGCACGATGTTGGCGCGCAGCTCCGGCGGGCTGTGCGGGTCGGTGGTGAGGAACTGGCGCTCGAGTTCGAGCCGGCGCTTGGTACGCCACACGTAGGCCCAGTTCATGAACAGCCGCCGCCGGTCATCCCGGGACGCCTCGCCGCCCTGGGAGATGACGTACGCCGTGTGCGCGATCGTCAGGCCGCCGAGATCACCGATGTTCTCGCCGACGGTGAGTGCACCGTTGACCTTCTCGCCCGGGAGGTTGCGCGGTTCGAGCGCGTTGTACTGCTCGACAAGGGTCTTCGACTTGACCTCGAACGCGGCCTTGTCGGCGGGGGTCCACCAGTCGTTGAGATTGCCCGCGCCGTCGTACTGCGCGCCCTGGTCGTCGAAGCCGTGGCCGACCTCGTGGCCGATCACCGCGCCGATACCGCCGTAGTTCTCGGCCGGATGGGCGTCGGGGCTGAAGAACGGCTTCTGCAGGATGCCGGCTGGGAAGCAGATCTCGTTGGTGCCGGGGTTGTAGTAGGCGTTCACGGTCTGCGGCAGCATGAACCACTCGTCGCGGTCGACCGGAGCGCCGATCTTGGCGAGCTGCCGGTCGGTCTCGAACGCGGCAGCCGCCTGGGTGTTGCCGATCAGGTCGCCGGCGCGGACCTTCAGGCCCGAGTAGTCCCGGAACCGGTCGGGGTAGCCGATCTTCGGTCGGAACGTCTCGAGCTTCTCGTAGGCCCGCTGCTTGGTCTCCTCCGTCATCCAGTCGAGACGGGAGATCGACGCGCGATAGGCCGCGAGCAGGTTCGCGACGAGGTCGTCCATCTGTGCCTTGGCGCGGGGCGGGAAGTGGCGGGCGACGTACTCCCGGCCGACGGCCTCACCGATCGCGCCCTCGACGAAGCCGACCGCGCGCTTCCACCGGGCCCGCAGCTCCGGGGTGCCGCTGAGCGTACGACCGTAGAAGTCGAAGTTCGTCTCGACGAACTCCTCGGGAAGGTAGGGCGCGGCGGCGCGCAGCACGTGGCTCAGCAGCCAGTCGCGCCACACCTCGATCGGCGTCTCGGTCAGCACGGCTGACAGGTGCTCGAAGTACGACGGCTGGCGTACGCACACCTCGGCCAGGGTCGCCTGCGTGCCGGTGAGCTGACCACCGAGACCGGTGATGTAGGCGTCCCAGGCGAAGGCCGGGCAGAGTGCCGCCAGCTCCTGGGCTGTCAGCAGGTTGTAGGTCTTCTGCACGTCACGGGTGTCGGCCCGCTCCCAGTGGCCCTTCGCGAGCAGGGTGTCCAGCGCGAGGATCCGCTGCGCGGCGCCCTCCGGAGCGGGGTGCCCGGCCAGCCCGAGGATGCGGGTCAGGTAGGCGACGTACTTCTCGCGGATCTCGGCGAACCGGTCGTCGCGGTAGTACGACTCGTCCGGCAGACCGAGTCCGCCCTGGAGCAGGTGGAACAGGTAGCGGTCGGAGTTGCGGTCATCGGTGTCGACGTAGGAACCGAAGAGCCCACGGCCACCGACCCGCTCGAACTCGCCCAGGAACACGGCGAGATCACGGATGTCGCCCACGCCCTCCACGGCGTCCAGCAGCGGCTGCACCGGGCCCAGCCCGAGCGCCTGGATCGTCTCGACGTCCAGGAAGGAGTTGTACAGGTCGGCGATCTTGCGCGCCTCGTCGTCCTGGGCGGCCGGGTCCTGCGCGGCGAGGTCGGTGATGATGTCGCGGACCTGCTGTTCGGCGGTGTCGGCGAGCTGCACGAACGGGCCCCAGCTCGAGCGGTCGGACGGAATCTCCGCCTCGGCGAGCCACCGGCCGTTCACGTGGCCGAAGAGGTCGTCCTGCGGTCGTACGTCGAGGTCCATGCCGTCGCGTGCGTCGTCGAGAATGCTCACAGAACGGAAGTCTCCAATCGATCCGGCGTCGAGGGAAGGATCCGTCAGGAACCTGTGGACCGACAGTACGTCCCGACCGGCATCCCGGTGCGGGGTCCGCGGCACACCGCGCGCGGCGGCTCGACCGGAGCCTGGCCAGAGCTCCACCACACCGCCGTCGGCGACGAGGCCGAACCCGGTGTGTAGCTGCCCCCTGTCCGGACGAGCCGCCCGCCGCTGGGCCGATCCGCCGCGGGGCGATCGCGGTACGGTCGGTGATCCGCGACGGTCGGCGACGGACAGTCGGCAACGGATGGAGCGATCATGCGCATCGGCATCACCCTGTCGGACGGCGGCGGACCGGACGCGCTCACGCGCCTGCGCGACGACATCGCCCGGGCTGCCGACGACGGGCTCCACTCGGCATGGCTGTCGAACATCTTCGGCCTGGACGCGCTCACCGCCCTCGCCGTCGCCGGCAGCCCGCTTCCCGGCGGGCGGGACACCGGCATCGAGGTGGGGTCGGCGGTCGTGCCGACCTACCCCCGCCATCCGGTCGCGCTCGCCCAGCAGGCGCTGACGACGGCCCTCGCCGTCGGCGGGCGGTTCACACTGGGCATCGGCCTGTCCCACCGGGTGGTCATCGAGGACATGCTCGGCTACAGCTTCGACCGGCCGCTACGGCATCTCTCCGACTATCTGGACGTCCTGCTGCCGTTGCTCGACGGTGATCCGGTCGACGTCCGGCGGGAGACGGTGCGGGCCGCGGCCGCCCTGGGCACCCCGCGGTTGGGAAGGCTCCCGGTGCTGGTCGCGGCCCTTGGCCCGAAGATGCTCGAGCTGGCCGGCGCGCGGGTCGACGGCACCGTGCTGTGGATGACCGGTCCGCGCACGATCGGTGAGTACATCGTCCCCACGATCCAGGCCGCGGCGTCGGCCGCCGCCCGCCCGCCCGCGCGGGTGGTCGCGATGTTGCCCGTGGCGGTCACCGACGAACCGGACGCCGCCCGCGAACGGGCCGCCCGCGAGTTCAGGATGTACGGCGGGCTCCCGTCCTATCGGGCGATGCTGGACCGGGAAGGGGCGGCGGGGCCGGCGGACGTCGCGCTGATCGGCAGCGAGGAGTCGGTGCGGGACCGGATCGCCGAGCTCGCCGGTGCCGGTGTCACCGACTTCGTCGCCGCCGAGTTCTCCGCGCCGGACGCGGCCCGCACCCGAGCCCTGCTACGGGAGCTGGCCCCGGCCCGGCTGGTCTGACCGGGCGGGCGCCGCCGGCGGACGGGCGCTGCCGGCACAGGCGCTGCCGGCAAAGCACGAGTGCTGCTGGCAAAAGAGAACAGCGCGCGGCCGCCTCGGTCGCGCGCTGTTCGGGGTAGGGCGGGGTGCCGTGTCAGACCGGCTGGACGTTGTCCGCCTGCGGGCCCTTCTGGCCCTGCACGATCTCGAACTGGACGCTCTGCCCCTCGTCAAGCGACTTGTAGCCGTCCGCGATGATCGCCGAGAAGTGCACGAACACATCCGGACCGCCGCCGTCTACGGAGATGAACCCGAAGCCCTTCTCCGCGTTGAACCACTTGACCGTACCCTGAGCCACCAGTGTTCTCCCTGCTGCTTTCCCGGTAGACGTCTCTCGTCTCCCGGCCTCGCACCGGTCGCGGATGGCCCCGCGCCCAGCCGTTCCGGTTCGACGATGCATGACGCTCACACAACGGAGAACAGGTAACGCCTCGACTCTACCGGCTGAGGGCCCGCTCCGGGGGGTCAGTCCAGGATGGCCGGGCGGTTGACAAGTGACGTCACCGTCCTCGGTGCCCGACGGCCCCGGAGCGCCCCGGTACCCGCGGCAGCCGAGAGGAGTCACCGTACGGCTGCGATACGCACCGACGTGGATCGGCTCACGTTACCGCTGAGGATGCCGGTGGCCGGCCGGGGACACGGGCAGCTCGCCGACACGGACATACCGCGTGAGCGGACCTGACCATCGAATCCCGGCCTTGTCGCCATATGTTCTCAGTCCCTTCCCTGACCGCTGGTCGGCCCCTTTCCGGACAGCCGCGGCGGCGCACCGGGCGGGATGGCTTCCGGGAGGATGGTGGTTCGCGCCGGGGTCAGGGCAAAGAACCACGGGAGACCGGTGCGACTGATTCTGGTACCGGTGCGACTGATTCTGGTAACGGACGTCGCCGCGGCAGTTCGAATGCGATGCGGTGCGGCCGCCACACAACGACCGGGCCGGGGTGATTCAACCTGCCGGGCCATCTGCCGAACGTGCGTCCGGTGCGCTCCGCCGGGGCCCGGCCGCCGGCTCGCCTCGTCTGGCCGAAGGGAATCGCGCCGGACCAGGCTCGGGCCGGCCAGAGTGCGGCGGCCGCGCGGCCCCCCGGGCACCGCTCGAGCGCTGAGGCGCAGGGACGATGTGCCGCCGATCCCTGCGGCCGGGTGGCCGGCCGGGCGGGCGGGCCCGTGGTTGGCCGTTGTGGCCCGAGCTGTGCCTCCCTACGCCAGGCGGCGGCTCGTTCCCGCGAATTGTCGGCGTCCTGCTTTGGGCTGAAAAATACTGTGCTTCCAGGGTGGTCGGCGTACCACCAAACATGCGACTATATAGTGACCTAAGCCGGGGGGCAGGTCCACTATGTACAATTCCGGATATCTGGCCGCGAACGAGCAGACCGTCGTCCAGATTCGACTGCACTGGGTGGTACTTGCCCGGGTGGTTCTCGAGACCGCGGCGGCCCTCGTCGGCGTCGTGGCGATCGCCGTCTATTCCGCGGGTCGTGACGTGAACGTGCGAGTCGTGGTCACACTTCTCTGGTGGGTGGCGCTGGCCGCTGTCGTGCGGCTGCTGTGGCGTCTGCTCGACTGGCACCGCACCTGCCTGCTGATCACCACGTCGCGGCTGATCAAGGTGTCCGGCATCATCTCCACGAGAGTCCAGAGCATCCCGCTGAGCAAGATCACGGATCTCTCGTACAACCTGGACCCCAACGGTCGGGTCCTCGGTTACGGCGCATTCGAGCTGGAGACCGAAGGAGACCACACGAGTGACCTTGAGAAGCTCCAGCACGTGCCGCACCCGGACCGGTTCTACCTGCTGCTCTGCGACAGCATCTTCGGTGGTTCCCCTGAACCGGCCGTGGACGATTAGCCGCGGCGACACTCAAGGGCCTGGGCCTGGGCCTGGATCGCGTCTGCGTCTGGTGTCGGGGGCGGTGCGTACGGCGTAGCCTCGCACCGTGATCCCCATGTGCCCGTTTTGGCTGTTGGCAGCCCTGCCCACGGATCCGGCCGTCCAACCGGGCGCTGCGGCGAAGCCTGCGGGTCCCGCGCCGCGGGGGAGCGCCACGCCCGCCTGCCTGCCCGGTGGCGGGCGGTCATGACCGGGCACAAGCCCGACTTCGCGGACCTGCTGACGCTGGATTCCGTGGACCGGGACATCTTCCGCGGCCTGTGCCATGCCGGTGCGCCGATGCGTGCCTTCGGCGGGCAGGTCGCGGCACAGGCCCAGGTGGCCGCGGGCCGCACCGTGGATCCGGACCGGCGGGTGCACTCGCTGCACGGCTACTTTCTCCGCCCCGGCCGCACCGACAGCCCGATCGTGTACCTCGTCGAACGTATCCGTGACGGCCGGTCGTTCACCACGCGCCGCGTCAGCGCCGTGCAGAACGGAGAGACCATCTTCTCGATGTCGGCCTCGTTCCAGCTGCCGCGCGACGCCGAGGAGACACACCAGCTCCGCGCCCCGGACGTGACCGGACCGGAGAATCTGCCCCGCTGGTGGGAACCGATCGACGAAGCCCCCGAGTTCCGGCCGTTCCTGCTGATCGACATCCGTTCACCGAGAAGCCTCGGCGGGCGGACCGGGCGCGCCGAGGGCTCGCGGGCCACCGATGGGACCGGGCGGGCAACGGGCTCGCCGGAAGTGGAGCCCGCGGCACCGGAGCCGACGTCGGGTGACGGGATGCCGCGGCAGAGCGTCTGGGTACGGGTCGACCAGACGCTGCCGGACGATCCGCTGCTGCACGTGTGCGCGCTGACCTACCTGTCGGATCTGACCCTGTCGAGCACCGCGTATCTGCCCTACGCGGGGCTGCCGGGGCGGCTCGACATCGTCTCCCTCGACCACGCGATGTGGTTCCACCGGCCGTTCCGCGCGGACGACTGGTTGCTGTTCGCCCAGGACAGCCCGAGTGCGGGCGGCGGGCGGGGGCTGTCCCGCGGCGTGTTCTTCAACCAGGACGGTCAGGCCGTCGCCTCCGCCATCCAGGAAGCCGGCCTGTTCCGCCGCTGAGCCCGCCCGGGGTGGCGGCTGGTGGTGATCCTTACCGGCCGGGGTTGGCCGCCGTGGCCAGCCAGGTCGCGCCGGGGAACCGGACCGCGCCGTTCACCAGATGGCGACGCAGCTCCGCCCGGACGTCGTCGAGCAGCGCCGACCAGCCTTCGGGCCCCAGCCGTGGTTCGAGCTGCTGCTGCGCCGAGCGACCGGTGGAGGTGCTGAGCACAGTGGCGAGGCGCTCCTCCACGCCGTCGCCGCCAGCGGTGCCGTAGTCACAGCTGAAATCGAAGGGCCTGATGGTGATGTCGGCCCAGCCGGCGTCGCCGAGCAGGGCGGCGAGCCGGCCGGAGTCGGCGAAGGCGGTGGGGCCGGGTGTGCCCGGTGCCGGATCCGCGGGCTTCGGATCCAGGCGGTCGGCGAGGACGTCCGAACCGAGCGTGAACATCGGGTTCTCGCTCCGGCCGCGCCAGCAGGCGAACACCAGCCGGCCCCCCGGTGTCGCGGCCCGGCGGATGTTGGCGAACGCGGCGGTCGGGTCGTCGAAGAACATCACGCCGAAGCGGGAGACCACCCGGTCGAACGACGGGCCGGGGGCTGCCGCGGCGAGGTCGACGACCTGGGCGTCGCCCACCACCACCGTGGCCTCGGGCACCCGGCGGCGCGCCGCGTCGGCCATCCCCGGCGAGATGTCGACGCCGACCGCGCTGGCACCCGCGGCGGCACCGGCGGCCAGCAGGGCACCGGAGCCGCAGCCCACGTCGAGGAGCCGCTGCCCGGGCCCGACCGCTGCGGCCGTGAGGATCGCCGCGGTCACCGGGGCGAACACCGCGTCGAAGACGGCCTCGTTGGCCACCCAGCCGGCTGCCTTGTCGGCCCAGTCCTGCCGCATTCCCTCGTTCCCGGCGGGCCTCACGGCGCGCTCAGTGGCTGGGTCGCCGGTCGTCCGGGCGTCTGCCCGGCGGGTGGGTACTCGCGGTCGAGCTGGCTGGCGGGTGACGCCGGCAGCGCCTCGCTGACCAGAGAGTGCGCGATCGGCCGCGCGTAGTCGTAGGACGCGAGCTCGCCGATCGAGGTGCTCAGCGCGGCTGCGCCCTCGAACAGGACGAACAGCTGGTGGCCCAGGGTCTCGGGGTCGACAGCGCCGGCCTGCGCCGCGGTGTCGACGAGCTGGCGCAGAAATCCCTCCTTGTGCGCGTGTATCACCGCACTCCCCGGATGCCGCGGATCCGTGATCTCGACGGCGGCGTTGTGGATCGGGCAGCCCCGCACGGCCACTGCCGAGGAGGGGCGGCCGAAGAGAGCCAGCAGGCGTTCGCCGGGGGCCAGATCGGTGCGGCGCAGGTACTGCTCGTTGGTCGGGGCGTGCTCGCTCATCCAGGTCAGGTAGGCCGCGACGAGATCGTCCTTGCTGCCGAACAGCTGGTACAGCGTGCGCTTGGAAACCCCGGCAACCTCGGCGAGCTGCTCCACACCGGTCGTGTGGATGCCCTGCCGGTAGAACAGGGTGCACGCCGTGGCCAGGATGCGCTCCCGGGGACCGCGGCTGTCGGCGGGCGCTCCGGCTGCCGCTCTATGGATCGTCACCCCGTCAGGGTAACGATCGGTATCTGTGCTGGCAAAGTGGACGCATACCTTCCCCTTCGGGTGTGGCGGGCGTCACGTCGCCGTTGGGTACCGATCGGTTTTCTAGTCCACTAGTGTCTGTGCGGTACCGATCGGTACCCGATCTGACCAAGGAGAAGTCGTGGCCGACGTTCTGACCCATGTGACCGCTCCCACCCGCTATCTCGAGGTAAATGGAATCCGTTACGCCTACCGCCGGTTCGGTGCGGGTGGGGGTACGCCCCTGCTTTTCCTGCAGCACTTCCGCGGCGGGCTGGACCACTGGGACCCGGCGGTGACCGACGGGCTGGCCGCGAACCGCGAGGTGATCCTCTTCAACAACGCGGGCGTCGCCAGTTCGTCCGGAGAGACCCCCGAGACGTTCGCCGCGATGGCGGACCGCGCCGCCGGGTTCGTCGGCGCGCTGGGTCTGGAACAGGTCGACGTGCTGGGGCTCTCGATGGGTGGGGCGGTCGCGCAGGAGCTCGCGCTGCGGAACCCGCAGCTCGTCCGGCGGCTGATCATCGCCGGGTTCCGGCCCCGGGCGGGCGAGGTCGAGGGAACCGCCCCCGACATGATCGACGTCGCGACCCGCCACGAGGTGCCGACCCTCGAGGACTTCCTCTACCTCTTCTTCGAGCCGTCCGAAACAAGCCAGGCCGCTGGCCGGGCGTTCTGGGAGAGGCGCCACGCGCGCACCGTCGACGTCGACCCGCCGACATCCCGGCAGACCATGCTGGCGCAGCTCGCCGCGGCGGGTGAGTGGGCGGAGCCGCACGGTGAAAGGTACTCGGAGCTCGCCCGGATCACGGCGCCGACCCTGGTCGTCAACGGCCGGCGCGACATCATGATTCCGACCGTGAACTCCTACGTTCTGGCTCAGCACATTCCCGGCGCGCAGCTGGTCATCTACCCGGACTCCGGCCACGGATCAATCTTCCAGTACCCCGAGCTCTTCGTCAGCCAGGCAGCGCGCTTCCTCGACGCGGAGCGCCCCTTCGGCTGAGGGCTCTCCCGCCGGTGAGAACCACGGTCATGCCACCCGGAACGATGACACGACGACGGAGAAAGGCAACTGAAATGGATCCCCTGCTGGAGATGGCGCTCGAGGCGCATGGTGGTCGGGAGCGCTGGTCGAAGGTTTCCGAGCTCACCGCCCACCTGTCGGTCGGCGGCCCGTTCTGGGCGATGCGCGGTTTCCCCGAAGCGTTCCTCGAGGAGACACTGCACATCGACGTCGCCGACCGGAGGGCTGTTCTCTCCCCCTGGGTCGCCGCGGACCACAGCCTGGTCGCGGATCTCGCCCGTGACGGGGTTGCCCTGCACGCTGCCGACGGCTCTGTCATCGAGAGCCGCGACCGGCCCCGTCCCTCCTACGCCGGATACGACCTCTACTCGGCGTGGGACCGGCTTCAGGTCGGCTACTTCCTCGGCTACGCCATGTGGAACTACCTCACGACGCCGTACCTGCTGGCCGATCCCGAAGTGACCGCCCACGAGATCGATCCCTGGGACGAGGACGGACAGACCTGGCGCAGACTTCAGATCCGCATTCCGGCGACAATTCCCACCCACACGGCCGAACAGGTCTTCTACGTCGACGCCGACGGGCTGCTGCGCCGCCTCGACTACACGGTCGACGTGAACGCGAACGCGACCGTCGCCCGCTACACCGACGGTCACCGGACCTTTGACGGGTTGGTCTTCCCGACCCGCCGTCGCGTCTACCCCCGCCGGCCGAACGGAACCGCCGACCGCTCCCTCCCCGGGCCGGACGGCTCGGCCATCGCCATCGACATCCACGACGTCACCGTCGCCTGAACGTGTTGACACTGTCAACATGGTGATGCCAGGGTGCATGTTGACAGTGTCAACATGCTTCCCCTCGGGGCATCGTGAGGAGTCGGGTTCGTGGCGAGATGGCGCATGTGGCTGACAGCCGGGCTGGCTGGACCGGCACTTCTGTTCACCGGTTGCTCCGACGGCGGTGCCACGGCTCCGGCGGCGCTCGCCGACGCCACCGCCGCATCGGCGGGGAGCGCTGATGACAGCGGCACCGGCGCCCGCGAGCGGCGGACGGCGGCGGCGACCCGCGGGTTTCTCGACGCGTTCGAGCGGCGCGACCTGGACACCATCACGAACCTGCTGACCGACCAGGTCACCCTGGTACAGCCGATGAGCTTCACGGGAGCCCCGGAACCGGCGATCCGGTTCTCTGGCCGGGACGAGGTGATCGGCTACTTCCGCCAGGTGTTCGCGGCGATGGGGCGCATCAGTTTCGTCGACGAGAGAATCACCGTCGGAGCGGGTGGCGACACCGTCTTCGTCCAGGCGAACGGCGACTTCACCGGTGCGGACGGCGGCCCGTATCGGAACGTGTACCTGTTCCGCTTCGACTGGCGGGACGGGCGGCTCGTCTCCGGCGAGGAGTACGCCAACCCGATCATCTTCGCCCGCCGCTTCAACTTCCCGATCGGCTGACGCGGCTGGCGCCGCTGACCATCTCCAGCAGCAGGCGGGTGAGCTCTCCCGCCTCGATGCCCCACTTGTCAGGCTGGAGGTGACCGGCGGAGGTGAGGTCGGCGGCGCCGTGGGCCGCCGCGAGGAGCACCGCGGCGAACGGGCGCGGATCGCCGGGCGGGAGGATCCCGGCTTCCGTCGCCCGCGCCGTCGCATCGACGAAGAGGCCGTAGGCCGCGGCTGCCGCCGGGCCCATCTCCGGCCAGTCGACCTCGGCGACCTCACGGCTGTAGATCAGCGCGTACTGCTGGGGGTTCGTGCCCGCGAAGTCGAGATAGGCCCGGCCCATCTCGACGAGCTGGCCGTGGGGATCCGACATCGGCACGCGGGCGAGGGCCGCGGCGAGGCTCTCGGTCATGCTGGCCAGCGCCTGGGTGGCGACGGCCGCGAGCAGGGCGTCCTTGCTGTCGAAGTAACGGTAGGCCGCCGAGCGGGAAACGCCCGCGCCCGCGCCCACAGCCCGCAGCGTCACCGCCGCGCGGCCCTCCTTCTCCAGCAGGGCCGCCGCGGTGCGCACGAGCCTGCCGCGGGTGCCCTCGCCGGTGCCCTCACCGGCGGCCTCACCCGCGACGCCCGGCCTGCCTGGTACGTCGCCGTCAGCGAACGACATCGAACACCTGCTTCTGGACGCCGTTGGGGTAGGCGTCGCACTCTGTCAGCTTCAGCAGCGTCTTGTCCTTGTCCGCCTCGCTGAACAGCCGCTTCCCGGCGCCGAGCAGGACGGGGAAGACCAGCAGGTGGTAGCGATCCACCAGGCCGGCGTCGGCGAGGCTCTTCCCCAGGATCGCGCTGCCGTGCACCGCGATCGGGCCGCCCTCGGTCTCCTTCAGCGCCGCGACGTCGTCGACGGAGCGCAGGATCGTCGCCGGCCACCGCGGGTCGGCCTCGGCCAGCGTGCTGGACACGACGTACCGCGGCATCGCGTTGTAGCCCGCGAAGTCGTCCATCGTCGGCCAGACCGGCGCGAACGCCTGGTAGCTGGCCCGCCCCAGCAGCAGCGCCGTCGTCTCCTCCTGCTCGCGCCCCTTGATCTCATAGGCGGCGGGGTCGAAGTCGATGTCCTTGAACGTCCAGCCGGTGTTCCGGTATCCCGACTCCCCGCCCGGCGCCTCCATGACACCGTCGACGGACACGAACGCGGTGACGATGAGTGTGCGCATGCTGCTTTCTCCTCTGCTGGGTCGCGGATGTCCCGCCTCGCCATCCTCGCGGTCGCGAGCAGCCCACCGGGCCTGCGGGTCCGTGGGTGGCCGGCGCGTCACCGGTGTGGACTGCCCGGCGGCGGAGAACTCATCGGTCGCCGGCGCCGCCAGGCCCGGATGTCGTTCCTCCGGCCGCCCAGTGGGAGTCAGCCTGCCCGCAGCGCCGTCCGGTGCTCACGGGGGGTGACGCCGCGGACCCGTTTGAAGGCGGTGCTCAGCGCGAACGCGCTGCCGTAGCCGACCTGCCTGGCGACCGCGCCGACGGTCGCGTCGGGTGCGCGGAGCAGGTCGGCGGCGAGATCGAGGCGCCAGCCGGTCAGGAAGGCCATCGGCGGCTCGCCGACCAGGTCGGTGAACCGGCGGGCCAACGCGGCCCGGGAGACACCGGCCTCGGCCGCCAGGGCGGCGACCGTCCACGGCTGCGCCGGATGGCTCTGCATCAGCCGCAGCGCCCGGCCGACCACCGGGTCGGCGTACGCGCGGTACCAGCCCGGAGCAGCCGCCACCTGCCGGGCGAACCAGGTGCGCAGCGCGGCGATGAGCAGCAGGTCGAGCAGCCGGTCGAGCACCGCCTCCTGGCCTGGCTCGTCCCGCACGATCTCGTCGGCGAGGAGGGGGATCAGCGGGGAGTTCCAGCTGCGGTGCGTCACCGTCAGCAGCGGTGGCAGCGCCCGCAGCAGCCGCTGGCTGACCTCCCCGTCCAGCAGGTAGGCGCCGGTGAGGATCACCGTGGGGCCGTCCGGGCTGTCACCCCAGGTGCGCACGCCGAGGTCCATCGCGGCGGCCAGGCTGTTCCCGGCCAGATCGGTGCAGCGCTGACCCGGGTGGATCACGATCCGGGGCGCGGTGGAGGGGGCGTCCGCCACGGTGTACGGGGCCGGCCCACGGATGATCGCGACGTCGCCGGGACCGAGCCGCACCGGCGCACGGCCGTCGGGCAGCACCCAGGCGTCGCCGCGCACCATCGCCGCGACCGCGAGTGGAGCCTCGTCCTGGATGCGCAGTGACCAGGGCGGCGTGAGGATCGAGCGTTGCAGGAAGGCACCGTGCGCCCGCGGCCCGTCCAGCAGGCCGACGACAGCGTCCATGATCGGAGTCTAGTCGCCCGGTCTGGACGTACGAACATGCTTCCAAGCTCCTGGACGATGGTTCCGTCGCACCCACCGTCCTTCACTGGAGGGAGAAGCCGCCAGCGCCGCACGACAGGACGAGGAATGCGCATGGACCTGCTCCGGAACAGCTCGCTGATCGCCGCCACCGTGACCGCGGGCCTGATGGCCGGCCTGTACTACGCCTATGCGTGCTCGGTCATGCCGGGCCTGCGGGCCGCCGACGACCGCACCTTCGTCGCCTCGATGCAGTCGATCAACCGGGCGATCCTCAACGGCTGGTTCTTTCTGATCTTCATCGGCACGCTGCTGCTGACCGGACTGGCCCTCGCCGCGCAGTTCGGCGCGGGCGCGCGCCCGGCCCTGCCCTGGATCATCGCCGCGTTCCTCCTGTACGGCCTCACGATCGTCGTCACCGGCGCGGTCAACGTGCCCCTCAACGACGAGCTCGTGGCCGCCGGCGACCCGGACCGGACTGTCGATCTGGCGGCGGCGCGGGCCCGTTTCGAGGCGACCTGGGTCCGGTGGAACCTGGTCCGGACAGCGGCCTCCCTGGCCG
This sequence comes from Parafrankia sp. FMc2, assembly GCF_041008525.1. Taxonomy (NCBI): domain Bacteria; kingdom Bacillati; phylum Actinomycetota; class Actinomycetes; order Frankiales; family Frankiaceae; genus Parafrankia; species Parafrankia sp. FMc2. Next base: position 38,800 of record NZ_JBFLUG010000014.1, read on the forward strand.
CGTTCGGCTGCCTGACCTGGGCACTGGTCCTCGAGGGCCGCGGTGGGAGCTGACCGCCCGGGTCGGACCCGGGCCAGCCAGCCCCACCAGCGCGTCAGCCCGTCACCCGGGACAGTGCGAAGCGCTCCACGATCGTCCGGCAGAACGCCGGCAGGTCAGCCGGCGACCGGCTGGTGATGAGGTTGTCGTCCACGACGACCTCCTCGTCGACGACCTCCGCCCCGGCGTTGCGCAGGTCGGTGCGGATGCTCGGGTACGAGGTGAGCCGACGCCCGCGTACGACGTCGGCCTCGACGAGCAGCCAGGGCCCGTGGCAGATCGCGGCGACGGGCTTGCCTGCCTCGGCGAACGACCGGACGAAGCTGACCGCGTACCGGTTCATCCGCAGATGATCGGGATTGGTCGTCCCACCCGGCAGGAGCAGGGCGTCGTAGTCGTCCGGCGAGGCATCGGACACCAGCCGGTCGACGGGGACGGTCCCGGCGGGGTCGGTGTCGAACTGCCGGGTCTGGATCTCACCCGGGTGGATCGAGATGACCTCCGCGGTCGCGCCGGCGCCCAGCAGCGCCCCGCGGGGCTGGTCAAGCTCGACCCGCTCGACACCATCGGCGGCGAGGATCGCGATCTTCCGGTTCTCGAGGCTGTGCGTCATGGTGGTCACCTCCGCTGGCGGCAGACAAAAGGTCCTGCCCTGGACGTGACCTCGCACCCGCGCCCCAAACATCCGCCGGGATGGACTTCTCGGGTACCGTTCGAGAAGTGATCATGGGGGCGGCGGACCTGTTCCTGACAACCGTCGGGCGACGACCCGACGGGCTCTGGGCGGCTCCGGGCCGCGTCACCGTCATCGGGGAGCACACCGATCACAGCGATGGCTTCGTGCTGCCGATCGCGCTCGCGCAGCGGGTCGTCGCCGCCGTCGGCCGCCGGGGCGACGGGCAGCTCGTCGCCCGCTCGGCGCAGCAGCCGCACAAGCCGTATGCCCAGGCGCTGAACCAGGTGACACCCGGCCCGGCCGCAGGTTGGAGCGGCTACGTCGCGGGGGTCGCCTGGGCACTGCGGGAGGCGGGCCACGACATCGGCGGCGTCGACATCGTGGTCGACGGCGATGTGCCGGTCGGGGCCGGGCTCTCCTCCTCAGCCGCCCTGGAGTGCGTGACGGCGCTGGCCCTGAACGACCTGTTCGGCCTGGGCCTCGGTCGGGTGGAACTGGCCCGCCTCGGCCGGCAGGCCGAGAACGAGTTCGTCGGGGTGCCCTGCGGGATCCTCGACCAGTCGGCATCTCTGCTGGCCACGGAGCGACACGCGCTTCTTCTCGACACCCGCTCGCTGGCGTATGAGCAGATCCCGTTCGACCCGTCCGCCGCCGGGCTGGCCCTGCTCCTGATCGACACCCGTTCCCGCCACGCGCTGGTCGACGGGCGCTACGCCGCCCGCCAGGACGCCTGCCGACGGGCCGCGCAGGTGCTCGGCGTGCCGGCGCTGCGGGACGCGACGCTGGACGGGGTGCTGCGGCTGGGCGATCCGCTCCTGCGCAGGAGGGCCCGCCACGTCGTCACCGAGAACGCTCGTGTCACCGAGGCCGCCGGTCTGCTCCGAGGCGGCGCCGTCCACCGCCTCGGCCCCCTGCTGACCGCCTCGCACGCCTCACTGCGGGACGACTTCGAGGTGACGGTTCCCGAGCTCGACATCGCGGTGGAGGTGGCGCTGGCCTCCGGCGCGCACGGGGCCCGGATGGTCGGAGGTGGCTTCGGCGGCTGCGTCCTCGTTCTCGTCGACGCGGCGGCTGTTCCGTCTGTCGCCGCGGCTGTGGCGGCCGCGTTCGCGCAGCATGGTTTCGGCCTTCCTCTGCATTTCCTTGCTGTCCCCTCGGAAGGCGCCGGTCGGATCGGATGATCGTGGGCGCGACCCGCCACGGTGGTTCGCACCGGCGGACTGCCTTCAGGTACCCAGGGTGCTGGCCGGCGGTGCGGCGGACTGGGACGGCGCAGCCGCAGCGTGACGGTCGGCTACCAGGTGGGGGAGCAGGCGGTCGAGCCAGCCCGGCAACCACCAGTTCGCGCGGCCCAGGAGAGCCATGGTCGCTGGAACCAGCAGCATGCGGACGATTGTCGCGTCGAGCACGATCGCGGCCGCCAGCCCGAGGCCCATCATCCTGACCAGCGGTGACGGGTTGGCGACGAAGCTGAGGAAGACAACTGTCATGATCAGTGCGGCGGCGGTGATCACACGGCTGCTGCCCGCCAGGCCGCGGGCGACCGATTCGATGTTGTCGCCGGTGGCGTCGAACTCCTCGCGAATACGGGAGAGGAGGAACACCTCGTAGTCGATCGACAGCCCGAACAGTACCGCGAAGAAGATCGTGGGTAGCGGGGAGGCGATCAGATACGTCTCGTCCAGGCCGAACAGCCCGCCGAACCACCCCCACTGGAACACGGCGACGACAACGCCGTACGCGCCGCCGATGGACAGCAGGTTCAGCATGACGGCCTTCAAAGGCACCGCGAGAGAGCGGAACACGACCATCAGCAGCAGGAACGAGGCGGCCAGAATCGCAGCGATGAAGAGCGGCAGGGTGTCGGCGAGCTGTCTGGTGAGATCGTCGGTCATGGCGGTCAGCCCCGACACCGCCACGTTGTCGGGGACGCGGTCGCGGATACGGGCGAGGGTCTCGGAGGTCGCCTCGTCCGCGGGAGCGGTCGTGGGGAACACCCGTAGGACGGCGACGTCACCGGCGGGGGACAGCCGGGGCTCGTCGACCGTCGCGATGCCGGAGTCGGCGGCGAGACGTCGGGACAGCGCCGGAAGATCGCCGCTTTCGACACCCTGGCCGCGCAGATCGGCTACGACCAGCAACGGCCCGTTGATCCCGGGGCCGAATCCTTCGGCAAGCAGGTCGTAGGCGCGGCGGTGGGTGGCGTCGCGGGAGTCGTCGCCGGCGTCCGGAAATCCTGTCTGCATACGCAGGGCGGGCGCGGCCAGCGCGAGCAGCACCGTTCCGGCGACGAGCAGGTATGGCCAGGGGCGGTCGGCCACGCGGTGCGCGAAGCGCCACGAGATCGACCCCCGAGGGCTGCTGCCAGGGCGCCGCAGACCCCTGATCCGACCTGTGTCGATGCGGTCGCCGAGCAGCGTGAGCAGGGCTGGGAGCAGGGTGAGGGCGCTTGCCACCGCGAACAGCACGACCAGCGAGGTGCTGAGGCCGATCGAGGTGAGGAAGCCCAGGCCGGTCAGAGACAGGGCAGCCATCGCGACGACGACGGTGCCTCCGGCGAGCAGCACCGCGGTTCCCGACGATCCCATCGCCTCCGCGAGCGCGACGCTGTTGTGTTTGCCGGCGGCGCGGGCTTCGCGGTAACGGGCGACGATGAACAGGGCGTAGTCGACGCCGACACCCAGCCCGATCATCGCGCCGATCGTTGGTGCGGCCGAGGAGACGTCCAGGGCGTTGGCGAGCAGCACCACGCTCCCCACACCCGTCGCGACAGTCACCAGCGCCAGCGCGATCGGGATCAGTGCGGCCACGACCGTGCCGAACGCGACGACCAGGACGACCAGCGCGGCCAACAGGCCGGCCGCCTCGGCACCGGACGTCTTCGCCTCGGCGTTGATGAAGGCGGCGTCGCCGCCGAGCTCTGCGATCACCCCGGCGTCGCGTACCGGGCGGGTCGCGTCCGTGATCGCGGCGAGTGTATCCGTACCGATCTCCGTCGCGGGAAGGTCCAGGGCGATCTCGGCGAAGCCGATCCGCCCGTCGGGGGAGACCGCGCCCGCGGTGAACGGGTCGGCGACGTCGACGACGTGATCCACACCGGCGATCCGCCTGACCGCGTCCGTGACCGCGGCACGGTGACCGTCGAGCCGTTCGCCCGCCGGGACGGCGAACACCACCAGGGCGCCGCCGCCCGCAGCCTCGGGAAACTGCCTGTCGAGCAGCTTCATCGCCTTCTCACTCTGGCTGCCCGGAGCGACGAAGTCGTCGGTGAACGAACCGCCGGCCGTGCCGGCGAGGGCCAGCACGAGTAGGACGACGAACACCCAGGCGATGACCGTGGCCCCGGGCCTGCGTGCACTCGCGTTTCCGATGCGGCGGGTGAGCCGTTTCATGGCGGGGTTCTCCTGCGGGCGGGGTGTTCCGGACGGTGGGATCCGGTGGCGCGACCAGCGGCGGTCGCCACACGAGGGCGGTGTGGGTGGTGCGGTGCGGACCTGGCTGGGCGGTGCCGTGGTGAACGCAGGACCGCCATGCGTCAGCAGAGGTTCAACTGTGCGTGCTGCGCCGGCTGTAGTCGCCCGCCTGAAGGCGGATGTAGATGCCCCGCCGCGAGGGGGCTGCAGGGCGAGGATTCCGCGTGTTTCTCCGTCTGGAGGGGGAGGGCGGACTACGTCCGGAGGCTGAGGACTGCCATACAGGTCTCGCATACCGTGAGCCTGTGTTCACTGACGAACCAACCGTCTCCCGTCACCCGCCCCGCTGAGAAACGATGGACAACGGTATGGCGTCTTTCCGGCCGCAGCCCGGACACATCACGGGCAGGTTCCGCGGCCCCTTCGTGCGGTGGCCTCGTGCCACGGACGCCGGGCTCGCGCTCACGTCGTTCCTCATGACTGTGTTCGTGGTGGACGGGCCGGGCGACACAATGTCCGTCCGGCCGGTTGACGATGTCCCGGTCCTCACACTGTTGGTCTGCGCTGTGACCAGCCCGGCGGTCTACTGGCGCCGACGAGCGCCCCTGGCTGTGCTCGGCCTGGCACTGACCGGCTGGGTCGTGCTTCTCGGCAGTGGCCTTCTCGGCAGTGGCAACACGCCACCTGCCTGGGCCACGATCATCGGTCTCTACGCCGCGGGCCGCTACGCCACCGGGGACTGGAAGGGAGCCGCGGGCGTCGCCGCGGCCGTCGTTCTGGTCAGCGCGGACGGCCTGGACGATCCGGGCCCGTGGTGGCAGGTGCTCGTCTTCGGCGGCCTGGTCATGTCCGGGGCGTGGTATATCGGCAGCCGTGTACAGCTGCGGCAGGATCGCGCGGCCCAGCAACGCCGGGAACGCGCGGCCGAGACCCGCCGGATCGTCGCGGAGGAACGGACCCGGATCGCGCGGGAGCTGCATGATGTCGTCGCCCATCGGGTCAGCCTCATGACGGTGCAGGCGAGCGGAGCCCGGGCTGTCGCGACCGAGGACCCGCAGGCCGCTCTGCAGGCGATGGGAGCGGTGGAAGAGGCGGGGCGGCAGGCCCTCGACGAGCTGCGCCACCTGCTCGGCGTCCTGCGGCCGGAGGCCGATCCCGATGAGCTGGGTCCCCAGCCCGGCCTCGCCGACCTGCCCCGGCTCGCCGAGCAGATCCGCCGAGCGGGGGTGGGCGTGCGGCTGGTGACGGCCGCGCTGCCGGCGGGGCTTCCGGCACGCACAGATCTGTTCGCCTACCGGATCATCCAGGAGGCTCTCACCAACGTGCTCAAGCATGCCGGCCCCGGAACCCCGGCCGAGGTGCGGCTGTGCGTCGGCCGGAAGGAGATCGCCATCGAGATCCACGACCAGGGCGGCGGCACCTCGGCCTCCGGGGCGGGAGACACCGTCAGGAGGTCAGGAGGTCACGGGATCATCGGGATGCGGGAGCGAGCGCTGCTGCTTGGCGGGAGCCTCGACGCGGAACCCTGCGAGGGCGGAGGGTTCCGCGTCATCGCCCACCTGCCGATCGGAGGAAAGCCCGCATGAGTATCCGGGTGGTCATCGTCGATGACCAGGCCCTGGTCCGTGGGGGGCTGGCGATGGTCCTGCGGGTACACGGCGACATCGACGTCGTGGCCGAGGCCGGGACCGGCGTGGAAGCGATCGAGGCGGCGCGCCAGCACCGTCCCGACGTGATCCTGATGGATATTCGGATGCCGGAGATGGACGGCCTCGAAGCGACGTCGAGAATCCTCGGTGAGGCGGACTGGGATGTGCGGGTGCTCATCCTCACCACCTTCGACCCGGACGAGTACGTCTACGCGGCGCTGCGGGCCGGAGCGAGCGCCTTCGTGCTCAAGGACATTCCCGCCGAGCAGCTCGCCGACGCCGTTCGCACCGTCGCTGACGGCGGTGCGCTGCTGGCACCGTCGATCACGCGGCGCCTGATCGGGCGGTTCGCCGAGCGGCGGCCGGTGAGCCCGGCCGTCACACGCCGGGTGGAGCGCCTCACCAGCCGGGAACAGGACGTCGTCATCGCGGTCGCGCGAGGGTCCAGCAATCCGGAGATCGCCAGGGAGCTCTTCATCGGGCCTGCCACGGTCAAGTCACATGTGTCGAGCATCCTCACCAAGCTCGGGCTGCGTGACCGTACCCAGATCGTGGTCTTCGCCTACGAGAGCGGACTGGTCGAGGCCGGCGATCGCGACATCGGCCGGTGAGCCCGCGTGGGTGGACGCCGGACCGGGCCGAGCTCGACCCGGTCCAGGCTCCCCGCCCCGGCTCAGCCCGCGAGCACCCGAATGCCACAGGACGGCTCCGCGAGGTAGACCTGGTCGGGCTGGCCGGCGTTCAGCGTGACCTGGTTCTCGTTGGTCGAGGCGGTCGCGAAGTCGAGCATGCGGCCGTCGCTCAGCGCGTGCAGCGCGAGCTCGCACTCGTCTCCGCCGTTGAAGTCGACGACCTCGACCTGAACGGTGCCCTCGGTGTGGAACGCCTCGGTGTCGCCCACGGACGACTCCTGCGCGAACGGCAGCCCGGTGTCGCCTGTCGTCCGCAGGCCCTGGACCTCGCACTGCTCGTTGTTGACGTCGAAACGGAACTCGCCGGTCTGGGCGACCTGGTAGGTCGTCGTGCCCCACAGCTCGGACAGCGTCCGGCTCTCCCCGGTGGTGACGTCCGTGACGACGATCGTGCAGCCGCCGGACCCGTCGCTGTCGCCGTCGATCCGGTTGTCGATGCGCAGCCGCCACGGGGCGTCCGCGCTGAAGGTACCGGCCTCGAGGTCGGACGACGACGAGGAGGAGGCAGACGAGCCTCCGTCATCGTCGCCGCCACCCTGCAGCGACAGCACCACGGCCGCGGCGACGGCGGCCCCGGCGACGATGCTGGCCACGCCCACGAGCGCCGCGATCCGTGCCCTGCTTCTCCGGCCGCGCCCCCCGCTGCCGGGGGAGCTACCCGCCCCCGCGGCGCTCCCGGTGCCCCGACCGGCACCGGCGGGTGCGACCGTCGCGGACCAGGGCGGGGTCGGCGGCAGCGCGGACGAGGTCTGCAGCTGGCGCGTGGCCAGGCCGGGCTCACCCTCGGGGAGGGCGCCGACCAGGGCGGTGAGCAGATCGACAGCCGTCGGCCGACCGGCGGGATCGCGCGCCAGTGAGCTCGTCACCGGCCCGTGCAGAGGCGCGGCGAGCGCGCCGAGGTCGATGGTGGGCTCGGCGAGGAGAACCCGGTGCAGGACGGCCGGCGCGGGGCCGGAGCCGAACGGCGGCTCACCGGTGGCGGCGAAGCACAGGATGGCGCCCCAGGCGAACACGTCCGTCGCCGGTGTCGCGTCCTGACCGGAGACCTGTTCCGGCGAGTGCCAGCCGGGGGTGCCGACGAACTGGCCGCTGACGGTCAGCGCCGCGGCGTCGGCGGCCGCCGCGATGCCGAAGTCGATGACCTTGGGCCCGTGCGGCGTCCACAGCACGTTCGACGGCTTGAGATCCCGGTGGATCAGCCCGCTCGCGTGAATGGAGAGCAGCGCCTCCGCGAGGCCGGTGGCGAGGGTGATCTGGTCGTCCTCACCGAGCCTGCCGACGGTGCGGATGTGCGTGGCCAGGTTCGGCGCGTCGACGAACTCGGTGGCCAGCCAGGGCCGGTCGGCGTCCAGTTCGAAGTCGACCAGGCGGACGGTGCGGGTTCCACCGACCCGGAAACACGCCTGGACCTCACGCTGGAACCGGCGCCGGAAATCGGGATCGTCGGCGAGTTCCTCGCGGACGAGCTTGACGGCCACCTTGCCGAACGGCCCGTCCGCGAGGTAGACGACCCCCATGCCGCCGCTGCCGAGGCGGCCGATGACCCGGTGCCGCCCGAGCGTGGTCGGCTCACCGGGCCGTGGCGGCTGGATTCGTGCGTCGGTCGTGTCCACGCTCGTTCGAACTCCCCCTGGTTACAGACCGTGTCGCGGCATTGTCCGGAGCCCGGGTCCAGGAATGCGCCCTGGACTCGGGCACCAGGCATGTTCAGGCAACACTGCCGACGATCGGCGGGTCCCGCAACCCCCCGGCGGCGCCAGGAAAGAAGCTGGTCGATGCGCCAGGCTCAGGCGGACTGGCCGAGCTGGAGTGGCAGGGCGACGAGCGAGCGGATCGTGGTCGTGAAGGTGGGCTCGAAACCCTCCGGCACACGGTAGTCGGGGATGCGCGCGAGCCATTCACGCAGTGCGATGCGCAGCTCCAGGCGCGCCAGGTGCGAGCCCAGGCAACGGTGCGGGCCCCGCCCGAACGCGATGTGCCGGTTCGGCTCGCGGTCGAACCGGACGACATCCGGGTCGGGGATCTCCTCCTCGTCGGTGTTCGCGGAACCGAGCAGACCGGTGACGACCTGGCCCTTGCTCACCGGGCAGCCGGCGATCTCGGTGTCCTGGGTGGCGAAACGCGCCACCATCATCACGGGCGACTCCCAGCGGAGCAGCTCCTCGACGGCACCGGGGATCAGTGCGGGGTTGTCCACCAGCGACTGCCGCCGCTCGGGGTGCAGCGCGAGGTGCAGCATCATGCAGTCCAGCGAGGCGGAGACGGTGTCGAGGCCGGCGACCAGGAACAGGAAACAGATATCGAGGATGTCCTCGTGGGACAGTCGGGCGCCGTCGACCTCGGTCTCCAGGAAGCGGCTGACAATGTCGTCGCCCGGGCTGGCACGCCGGTCCGCGATCACGGCGTCGAAGTACTCGTAGATGGCCGTGGCGGTCTTCTTGAGCAGGGCGACCGAGTCCTCGTGCCCGCGGGGCTGGCCGGTGATCGCCTCGGGGCGGATGAAACCGTCCTTGAACTCCAGGAAGGTGGGGAGCTGGTCGAGGGGCAGCCCGAGCAGCGAGAGGAAGACCTGGGACGGGAAGCGCACGGAGAAACGATCGACGAAGTCGACCTCCCGCTCGGCGGCTATCGTGTCGACGAGCCCGCGGGCCAGCTCGGTGATCGGCCCTTCCATCTGCTTCATCCGCTGCGGCGAGAACAACGGGTCGAGGATCTTGCGGTAGTCGCGATGCCTCGGCGGGTCGATCTGCAGCGGGATCAGGGGCCGCTCGGTGCCGGTCTGCGTCGTGGCGACTCCGGAGGAGAAGACCGCGGGGTTGGTGAGCAGGGCCGCGATGTCGGCGCTGCGGGTGAGCAGCACGCCACGGGTGCCCAGCGGGAGCGCCCCCTTGGCGCGTAACGCGGGAAAGATCGCCTGCGGGGCGGTCAGGAACGCCGGGTTCTCCATCGGATTCGATCCCTGCGATGCCGCGTCGGACGACGCGCTGCCCATGGACATGGTTGGCCTCCTGTCACTGCCTACAAGGCCCCAAAAATTATACTAAGTTCAAAATTGAGACAACCCCTGACCACGACCCCTGACCGCGACGTCCAAACAGGTTCCCCGCGTCGGGGTGTTCGTGCGGGCGAGAGCGATCCGCCAAATCGTGTGGATGATGACGCGGCCGGGGCCCCGTGATGAAACCGCTGGTCAACGGACCGGCATGCGCGGGGGGCGAAACGGAACCGCAGGTCGCCGCGTCGTGCTGCCAGCCACCCGGACCCAGAGCTGCGGGGAGCAGAGCGATCGCGGCACTACACTTGGACAGTGTGATCGATGGGCCGTCGGCGGAGATCGTCTCTTCGCGCGGCCCGTCGACACCGCCCCCGGCCGCCGCGGCGCGCATGCATGCGGCAGCAGCCGCCACGGTGCCAGGAAACTCCGGCGTGCTACCGGCCGCTGCGGGCACCGGGAAACCCCCGGTATGGGCCGGCGGGCGGTCCGGCCGTGCCACCCGTGCCGCTGTGTTCGCCTGCCTGACGGTCGGTCTCTCGGTTGCCGCGCACCGGGCGTCCGGTGGCATGACGCCTTCGCTGCCCGTCAGCGTCATGGGCCTGCTGCTGACCTGCCGGGTCGGCTGGGGTGTCGCCGCCACCCGGGTCTCGTTGGCACGGCTGGTCGCCCTCGTGTTCGGAGTGCAGGCGGGCCTGCACCTCGCTTTCGCGATGAGCGCACCCGGCGGTCAGCACGGCGGCCCGTTGGCTGCCGGGCACCCGCCTCCCGGCCCGGTCACCGGCGAAGGAGTGCACCTGCTGGCGGGCGGCGTGTCCGCCCTGGCCGGGCACAGCCTCGCGACTCTCTGCCTGGCGGTATGGCTGGCCGCGGGCGAACGGCTGGTGTGGCGGGTCGCGAGCCGGGCCGCCACGGCCGTGCGGCGGGCGGCCGGTCGGCTGCGGCGTCGCCGCGCGCGCCTGGTGCCACCGGCCGTCCGGCTGCTGCTCAGACTGCCACCCTGCTCGGGGGCGGCGCGGCTGCTGCCGCTTCGCCATGTGATGCCGCGCCGCGGGCCGCCCCGGCACCGCGCCGAGCTGGTACCGGTCGTGCGGTTCGCCCCCGGTGTTCTCAGGGTGAACCCGCCGGTCGCGGTACCGGGGCACTGACCCCCGAGGCTGTCGGCCGTCAGGGGCCTCTGGCCTTCTCTGGCCCATCTCGCCTCTGGCCCATCTCGCCCAGCCGGTCCGCCGGGCCGTCGCGCCGCTGCGTGTCGGCTGCGCGGCCGGCGTGACCGCATCGAGCGTGAGCGGAGGCGGCGTAGCCCGCCCCCGCATCCACCCTGTCGGCAACTGCGGCCAGTCGTGCGGTGCCCGGGCACCGTCCCCTGCCGGCGGCTGGCCGCCGCCCGACCCGGTCCACCTCTGGTGGACCATGGCGTTTGGGAGCCACCATGAGCCAGGAAACGCACCCCACTGGTCATTCCGTCGGTTCGCGTCCCGCGCCGACACATCCCGTACACCCGGCACACCCCGTACACCCGGCACAGCCGCCGGCAGCGGCGGGGGGCGCGCCGAACCGGCGTGCCTCCGGCGAGCTGGAGCGGGAGGTCCTCAACCTGCTCTGGTCCGCGGACGAGCCACTCATGCCGTTCCAGGTGCAGCAGCGCCTCGGCGGCGGCCTCGCGCAGAGCACGGTTGCCACCACCCTGCTGCGGCTGATGGACAAGGGGCTCGCCGACCGCGCCCCCCGAGGAAAGGGCTTCGGCTACCGGGCGCTGCGGCGCGCCGAGGACCACGCGGCGGTACAGATGGTCGCGCTGGTCCGCCGGGGCGAGAATCCGGATGACGTCCTGCGCTGCTTCGCCAGCCAGCTGCCCGCTGGCTATCAGCGGGTGCTCCGCGAGGCGCTGACCGTCTCCGGCTGACCGTCTCCGGCTGACCGTCTCCGGCTCACCGCGGGGCAGTCCGGGCCGATCGAGCGCCGACGGCTGCCCGTTACCTGGCGTGGGTGGGACGTCAGGCCCCCCGACCTGACGTCCCACCCACGGGCCTGATTCCGGGCGCGGCGGCGGCTGTTCACCTCGCCGTGCGTCGCCCGGGAATGGCTGACAGCGATGCCGTGGCCGGTGTGTGGCGGCGGGACGGCTCACCTGCTGTCAGTCGAACGTGGCGAGCTCGTCCAGCAGATCCGCGGCGCCGCGCAGGCTCTGGGCGACCTGGCGCAACCGCAGGGCGCGGAGGTCCGTGGCCTTCGCCGTGACCTCCGGTCCGGTCAGGGCCTCCAGAGCGAAGCTCGCCAGCAGCGCCGGATGAACGGCCAGGGGCACCTCGGCGTGCCCGGCCCGGGCGTCGGCGGCCAGGGTTCTGATCTCCTCGGCCAGCTGATGGGCGAGGAGATGCACCGATGTCATCCGGTCCGCGTCGTCGCGAGATCCGCAGGTGTGGGCCGCACTGGCGTGGGCCACGCCAGCCTGGGTCGGCCACCGCCGGGCGGGATTCGCCTCCTGAGGCAGATCGACGACCGCTGCCGCTGCGGGATCCGGCGGCACGGTACCCACGGCCGCGAGGCTCAGTGCCGCGGTGGCCACGTCTCTCGGGCTCCGGCGTGTCTTTGGCATCTTTTCCCCGTTGTCGTGGACGCGTCTGATCCGCAGGCGCATAGGGCGAGATGCGCCGGGCCGTCTACCCCAGGAGCCCGGCAGGATCCTGTGTCGGGTCGACGCCCCGGACAACACCAGTAAAACTTCTGCCGGTTCCTGCCAGAGGATATCGGGGCAGCTGCCGGGAATTGCGGGTGCCGGCGGTCCGGCGGCATCTTTCGCCAGCCTGGCAGCCCGCCGTGTGGCCGGCAACCGCTCCGGCGCAGTGTGGGACGGTGGGACAAATGATTGGCCCTGACCTGCTGTAACATAGCCCGCTGGGACGCGGAGCGGGTCGGCGCGAGCTGGCGGTGACAAGCGGTTCGTGGTCCGACACGGGGTGCATACCGGGTGGAGGTCTGCGCGGATGGCATCGCCCTCCGAGGAGCTGGGCGAACTCCTCGCAGCGCTGAAGAAACGCAGCGGTCACAACTACGAATGGCTTGGCCGAAAAGTCAACGCCAGCAAATCCACCGTGCACCGCTACTGCACGGGCCGTTCGGTGCCGTCGGAATTCGGCCCGCTGGAGCGCATCGCCAGGACGTGTGGCGCCGACAGCGTCGAGATAGCGCAGCTTTTTCGGGCATGGGAGCGCGCCACCGCAGCGTCGCCGGGCGCGGACGGTGCCGCACCGGTGCGGGCTCCCTCCCGAAAGCAGTCTGGTGGTTCCAGGAACGCCGAGAGTTCCAGGCATCCTGAGAGCGACGCGGCCGCCGGGGCACCCGCGGACCAGGAGAGCGGTGAGGATCTCGGGAGCGCCCAGATCCACCGGCCCGCCGAGACCGCGGAAGGCGGCGGCGAGCTGGCCGCGCCAGTGCCAGTGCCAGGCACGGACACGGACACGGACACGGATCCAGATACCGAGAGCGAGCCTCCGCCTCCGCCTCCCGCGGAACTTCTGTCAGCGCCTCGGAGCCCCGCGGTCGCGGCTGTGTTCCGCCTACCGCGCCGCCGCGGCAGGCGGGTGGTCGTGCTGGGCGCAGTCGTGGCGCTGCTCCTCGGCGCCGTCGGCATCGCCCTGGCAGTCGCACCGGGCGACGAGGTCCGCGCCGGGCCACTCGGGCCGCCCCTGGCCAGCGGGGCGGACTGGGCGCTCTCGGCGGTGTTCTCCCCGGACGAGCAGCTCATGGCCACCAGTAACCGGACCGGCGAGGTGCGGCTGTGGGACGTCTCGGACCGCGGGGCGCCCAGGCGGCTGCCGCTGGTGCTCACCGGTCCGCTCGGCGGAGTGACGTCGATCGTCTTCTCGCCCGACGGTCGGATGCTGGCTGGCGGCGACTGGCGGGGCACCGTGTGGCTGTGGGACGTCACGGACCGCCGCAGACCGGCAGTGGCCGGGCGGTCACTGGCCGGGCACACCGGCCCGGTGTGGTCCGTCGTGTTCTCCGCCGACGGGTTGACGCTCGCCAGCGGCAGCGACGACCGGACAGTGCGGTTGTGGGATATCGCCAGCGCCACACCGACGCAGCTCGCTCAGTTCACCGGCGACACCGCCTACGTCACCTCGGTGGCGTTCTCGGCCGACGGCCGGATCCTCGCCGCCGGTGGTAACAGCCGGGTCCTGCTGCTCTGGGACGTCACCGATCGCTCGGCGCCGCGCCGGCTGCGTTCGGAGGTGAGCCTGGCCGCCCCCGGGTACGCCGTGGCGTTCTCCCCGCAGGATCGCACGCTGGCTGTCGGCGACGGCGGCGGCGCCGTGCAGCTGCTGGACCTCACCGACCCGAAGACGCCCCGTCCGCTCGGCCGGCCGCTGACCGGGCACACCAACCGTGTCTGGACGGTGGCGTTCGCGCCGGACGGCCGCACTCTGGCCAGCGGCAGCTTCGACCGCACGGTCCGGCTGTGGGACGTCGCCGATCCCGCCCGGCCGGCGCCGCGCGGCAGGCCGTTGGAAGGCCACGGCGGGTGGGTGCTGTCGGTGCGGTTCGCCCCGGACGGTGACCTGCTGGCCAGCGCCGGCGCCGACCGGACCGTCCGGCTGTGGTCGACGCCCTGAGCGGCCGTGCCGCCCGTGCCGCCCGCGCCGGGCTCAGTGCTCGCCGCGGATGAGCAGCGGAATGTCGTGCGCGTAGTCGGCGACGGTGGTGCCGGCCTGGTAGGCGACCCGGGCCACGCCGTCCGGGCCGAACGCCGTGACCTGGGAGCCGTGCGGCACGACCCGGGCGCCGTCGGGGTCCTGTCGCGGTGGCGCGAGCGGCACGTCCAGCTGGTCGGCCAGCCCGGCGACGTCGTCCCACGTGCCGGTGACGCCGAGGAAGGACGCGTCGAACTGACCGAGCCACCGCCGCACGGCTGCCGGGGTGTCCCGCTCGGGGTCGGTCGCCACGAAGACGACCCGCAGGTCCTCCCGCTGCGCCGGGGTGAGCAGGGAACGCGCGGCGGCCAGGTCGGCCATCGTGGTCGGGCAGATGTCCGGACAGCTGGTGAAGCCGAAGAACACCAGGGTCACCTTGCCGGCGGTGGCGGCCCGCAGGTCGAAGGGGTTGCCCACAATGTCGGTCAGCGCGGTCGTCGGCTTCGGCACCGGCGTGGTCAGCACGATGCCGCGGACACCGGCGGCGCCGTCGACCTGGCTCAGGTCGACGGGCGCGGCGGTCGGGGTGCCTGGCCCCGAACCGCACCTGGCAGCCAGGGCGCCGAGCGCCAGGACCAGGAGCAGGACCAGGAGCAGGACCAGGACTGCCGCCGCACGCCGGTGCGGGTCAGGCCGCCCGGCGGGCGAGCTCGAGCGCGTACTCGGGCCACCACTGCCCGGCAGGCGGCCCGCCGTTGCAGGTCCCGTCGGATTCCCCCGGCACTTTGATCCACAGGAACGCATCGACACTCGCATCTCCGGTCTGGGTGGTCGGGAGCACCCCGAGGCCCCTCCCGGGCGGGTTGCACCAGGCGCCGTCCGGTGCCCGGTCCCGGCCGTTGCGGGAGGTGTCGACGACGAAGTGAACGCCGCCGCCGAGGGCCGCCGAGATCTGCCGGCCGTAGGCGACCTCGCTCGCCGTGTCGTCGAAGTTCGACACGTTCAGCGCGAACCCCCGGGCCTGGTCGACACCGGCCGCGCGCAGCCGGGCGGCCATGTCGGTGGCGCTGTGCCAGCCGGCGTTGCCGGCGTCGAGGTAGACGGTCGCACCGGCGTCGGTGAGCGTGCCGGCCGCGTGGCGGAGCAGGTCGAAACGGGCCTGCCGCTCGGGGGAGGTCAGGCAGTCGACCAGGGAGATGCCGTCGGGTTCCAGGATGACGATGGCCGGGCCGCCCCGGACGCCGGCCGCGAAGGCGGCGATCCATGCCCGGTACCCCTCCGGTCCGGACGCGCCGCCGGCGGAGTAGCTGCCGCAGTCGCGGTCCGGGATTCCGTAGGCGACGAGAACAGGCAGGGCACCGGCCGCGCGGATCAGTGATACGTGCGCCCTCACCCGGGCCGTCAGGACCGCCGGCTCCGCGTCACCGAACCAGCGTGCGGCCGATCCGCCGGCCATCCGGGCCATCAGGGCCGCGTCCGCGGGCGCGGTGGCGCGCAGGTTGCGGGCGGCGGTGGCCGCGTCGCTGGTCGGATCGACGTGGAACCGTGCGCCGGCGACGGGGTTGCCCCCGGCGCCCGGCCGCCCGCCGGCGGGGATGGTGCCGGGGGCCGTCTCCCGGGGCGTGCCGGGGGAGGAAGCGGCATCGGTTGCCTCCGCGGTCGCCGCGGCGGAGGCGGCGGCGGCCGGTGCCACGGTCGCCGCCGGGCTGTCGGACGGTAGGGCGGCGCGCCCGGGGCTGCGCTCGGGCTGGTCAGGCGAGGAGTCCGCGTGGGGAGTGCCCCGGCGCTCGGCCGGCCCGTCAGCCGTGAGGTGGGCATCCGCTCCGCCGTGACGGGGCAGGGGCCCGGCACCGGTCCACAGGGAGAAGCCGGCGATGACCGCCACCACCGCGGCGAGCGCCACCCACCACCGCGGCCGTGGACGTCGCCGGCCGGCGCCGTGCCGGCGTGGGCGCCGCTGGCCCGGCGGGGCAGGGGAACTCGTCGGGTAGACAGACATGTCAGGCCGCGTTGCGGACGAGTTCTTCCGCCTGCGCCGGCCACCAGGTGCCGGCGGGCGGGTTGCCCCGGCCGCACTCGCCGTCACTGGCGCCCGGCGTCTTGATCCACAGGTAGGCGTCCGCCAGCGGGTTTCCGGTGGCGGTCGTCGGGGCCTGGCCCAGGCCCCGGCCCGGCGGGTTGCACCAGGCGTTCTCCAGGCCGTCCGCCGGCCCCCGGCCGTTGCGGGAGGTGTCGACGACGAAGTGGGAGTTGCCGGTCAGACCGGAGATGACGGTTCCGCGGGCCACCTCGTCCTCGGTGCGGTAGTAGTTGGACACGTTGACCGCGAATCCGCGGGCGCGGGCGACCCCGGCCCGCAGGAGCCGCTCGGCGATGGTGGCGGGCGCGGTCCACCCGCAGTTCGCCCCGTCCAGGTAGACGCTGGTGCCCCCCAGACCGGCGTAGACGTCCACCGCGTCGTTCAGGAGCTGGTATCGCTCCTCCTGCAGGGCCGGGTCGAGGTTGTCCAGCTGGCCGAGCGAGTCCGGCTCCAGGATGACGACGGCGTGGCCCGCGCCGATGCCGGCGGCCACCTGGCGGGTGAACGCCCGGTAGGCGGCGGCGTCGGCGGCACCGCCCGCGGAGAAGCCCGCCCCGGCGTCACGGTGCGGGATCGCGTAGACCATGAAGACCGCGGTGGCACCCGCGGCCCTCGCGGCTTCGCCGCGCTGGCGCACCGCCGCGGTGACGTCGGTCAGCCAGTCCCCGACCGGGAAGGCCGTGGGAGTCCGCACGAGCGGCTGGATCAGGCCGGCGTGTGCCGGGTTCGCCGCGGCCTCGCCCGCGGCCTGGCTCGCCGGGTCGGTGAGGAACGGCTCCCGCGGGGCCGGGGCGGTGGAACCGCCGGCCACCGCCGCCGGTGGCGCGGCCGGACCGGCCGGACCGGCCGCACCGGCGCCGCCGGTGCACGCGGCTGAGGGAGCGCCGGCGGCGTTGAGGATCGTCGCGGTCGGCCGCGTCGGGGAACCCGAACCGTGGGGCTCACCCGGCTCACCCGGTCCGTCCGACCCACAGGCGGCGGCGAGGACGACGGAAAGCAGGAGCAGCGCCGTCAGGCACCGGACCCGCACTGCTCGGCGCACCGGCCCTGGCGCCTGCACCGCCGCCCTCCGACGTTCGTCCGGTGATGTGTCCCGCGGCCTCATCCGACCTGCACCCAGGTCGCCACCGAGGGGATGCCGGCGCCGTTGTCGACGAAGAGCATGTACCAGTCCGGTGGCAGCAGGTTCGGGTTGTCCGGAACGCCGACGGTAACGGTGCCGTTCGCCTGGCCGGTCACGGGCAGCGCCACCGATCGCTGCTCGGTGTCGGTGACATGGGTGTAGGCACCGGGCCGGATCAGCCGGACCTTGGCGACGTCCTGGGAGACCGACAGGCTGATCGTCGAACCGCGGGTGACGGTGGACGGCGCCGACCGGATGACAGGCCGCTCGCCCCGGTACAGGTAGGGCGGCGTGTAGATCTCGATCCTGGTCTCGAAGAAGTTGTCGTCGCTGAGCGGGTTGGACCCGAACACCGCGACGCGTCCGTCCGCCAGCAGCAGGTAGCTGGTGTGGTAGTCGCGGCCGACCAGGGGATCGGCCGCCGGGGTGAAGGTGTTGGTGTCCGGGTGGTAGAGCTGCGCCGTCCGCGAGTCCTTGCCGCGGTAGGCCGTCGAGCCACCGGAGACGAGCACCGTGTCGTCCGGCAGGATCACCACTCCCGGGTAGCGTTTGGCGACCTCCAGGTCCGGCCCCCGTTCCCAGGCCGGGTTCGGGGCGTCGAGGTCGGCGATGGCGGTGCGGTCGGTCGCGACCTGCGTGTCTCCCACACCGCCGCCGCCGAGGAACATGACCCGCTGGTCCTGGGCGGGAGGCAGGAGCACGGTCCCGGCGGTCTCGTTGATCTCCGGGGAGGGCAGCCCGTCCACCGGCTGGAAGCTGTTGTCGGCCAGGTTCCACAGCCCGGGCTGACGTGCCTCCAGGGACGTCGGCCCATAGCCCCCGTTGGCTCCGGAGAAGAACAGCCGCCCGTCCGCGGCGAGCAGCAGCGACGGGTAGGTCGGGAACTCCTTGTACAGGTTCGGATGGTTGATCCAGCTCTGGGTCGCCTGGTCGAACGACTCGGTGTTCCCCGGGTCGATCGCGCCGTTCTCGTCCAGCCCGGAGACCGCCACGACCGCGCCGTTGGCGAGGGTGACCAGCGTCGGGTACCAGCGAGCGTGGTTCAGGTCACCGGTCTTCTCGTAGCGCTCGGTCTCCGGGTTGAAGACGTAGGAGTCCCGGAGACCCTGGTACTCCTTCTTCTCGCCGTCCGGCGAGTCCTGCGCGAGCACCTCGTAGGCCCTGGTGCCGCCGGCGATCAGCAGGTTGCCGTTCGGCAGGAACGCCTGGCCCGCGCAGAAGACGTCCCACGGGGTGGGGACCTTCTCGAAGGTGTTCGCGACCGGGTCCCACAGCAGGGTCTCGAAGCGCTTGGCGTCGAACGCGGCCTGATCGTTGCCGGAGCCGGCGATCAGCAGCACCTTGCCGGTGCGCAGCAGCGCCGCGTGCACCGACCGGGAGCCCGAGTCCGCGATGATGTCCCACCGGCCGAACTCGCTCATGTAGGACTGCTGATGCCAGCGCCACTGCTGGTAACGCGCCGACGCCCAGCTCCCCACGAACGGCCCGTTGCCGGCGATGAGCACGGCCGCGAGGCAGCAGATCTGGATGATGCGGCGACGGCGGGTACCAGTGATCCTTTCTGTCACCATCAGCCGAGTTCCTCCAGGAGACCGTCGGGTGAGACGCGGCGGCGCCGCGGGTGCAGACGCAGGGTGACGTCCTCGGTGTAGACCGGGGCGGCGGCCTGGGCGGCCTTGGTGGACCTGTCGGGGACGGGGCGGCGCAGGGTCACCGTCGTGGACGGTTCCGGGCCGTCTCCGGCGGCGCCGGCGTTGGCATCGGTCCGGCCGCCCGCGCTCTTCCGGCCGCCGGGGCGGTCCGGCCCGTGGCGGCGAACGGCTGCCAGCAGTGGTGGCGCGATCAGCACGGTGTCGCTGTCCGCGTCGTCGGCATCCGCCCTGGACGCCGTGCCGACCCCGGCGAGCTCCAGCCGGTCCGTGGCCTCGTCATCCGGGTCGTAGCGGCCGGGCCTGTCCGCTCGGCCGGCCGTGGTGCCCAGCGCCACCAGGCCGGACAGGGTCTCGTCGTCTCCGGCGTGGTCGGCGTACGGGGGCACGCCGCCTCCCGGCCGTGCCGCCGCGGGTGCGGGGGGCGGGCGGCCGGCCGTGCTGCCCGCGGTCGGAGCGGTGGCGGTCGGGGCGGTGGCGTCCAGCCCGACGCGCTGCGGCGGGATGTGCGTTGCCGGCAGCGGGTTCGGCGCGGCCGCGCGGCGCGGCGCGAGGACTGGTTCGATCATCCACAGCCCGATCGGGATGAGGCAGGTGACCAGGGAGAGCGACGCCCAGATCATGTTCGCCGGGTAGACGCGGCCGAGGCTCGCCGCCACGGCGATCGCCGCCACCGAGATCGCCGCCCAGAACAGGTGCTTGCGGAAGGTGATCAGCCGGTCAGGGCTCGCCGCGTCGCCCTTCGGAGTGACCACGAAGCCGAGCTTGCGGCGGAGCACCGCGCCGACCAGGGCGGTCGAGTAGAAGGGCATGCACAGCACCGAGACGAAGATCCCGTTCATCCCGGCGCTGCCGGGCTCCTCGTGCGGGCTGACGTTGAAGCGGCGCAGCCAGAAGTAGAGCAGCAGCCGGGCGACGAAGACGTCGATGTACAGCGCCAGCCAGTAGTTGACGTTCACGGTGACACCGGTGGAGCCGAGCGCCATGTAGCAGATGGTCAGGATCGTGCCGAGGATCCAGGTCATCGCGACGGTCGGGTAGTGCAGCATCAGCGTCGAGTAGTGCAGGCGCGGTCCCCAGTCGAGCGCCTTCAGTCGCCGTGGCGCCTCGGTGACCATCACCTCGTTCGCGCCGCGGGCCCAGCGCAGCTGCTGGCTGAAGAAGTCCGTCCAGGAGGTCGGTCCTTCGCCGACCGCGACGACGTCCGGGGTGTAGACGGACGTCCAGCGGTGGCCGGTCGCCGGGTTGCGGGCGCCGTGGACGGCGAACGAGGTGGCGAGGTCCTCGGTGATCGAGTCCTGGAAGCCGCCGATCTGGCGCCAGGTGCTCACCCGGTAGGCGTGGTTGGTGCCGACGAACATGCCGCAGGCGAACCGGTTCGCGGCACGCTGGATCACCGAGTGGAACATGTAGTTCTGCGCCTCGGCGCCGCGGGTCAGGTAGTGCCGGAAGTTCCCGTAGACCTGCGGGCCGACCACGAAGGCGACGTTCGGGTCCCGGAAGTACCCGAGCATGCGCTCGGCGTAGTTCGGCAGCGGGATGTGGTCGGGGTCGACGGACAGGACGACGTCGTAGCGGTCGCCGTGGAGATCGATCCAGGAGTTGTGGTTGCCGTGCTTGGTCTTCGCGCGGAACCGCCCCTTGCGGGTGTTCCAGTGGTCGACGCCGTTGCGGGTGAAGTGCCGGACCCCGATCTCCCGGCACATCGCGCGTACCGCCGGGTCGTTGCCCTCGTCGAGCAGCCAGACATCGATCGGGCTGCCGTAGCGGATGTTCCGGGCCGCGATCAGCGTGTCCCGGACGACGTCCAGTGGCTCCTTCGACGGGACGATCGTGGTGGTGAACGCGACCCGCAGCCCGGGGGGAGGCGTGACCGGGATCGGGTCCCGCATGAGCGTCGCCGACCAGCACAGGATGACCGAGTTCAGCAGGCGGATGCCCTCGGTCACGACGATCAGCCAGAACATGATGTGGTTCCCGACGGCCACCGCGGTCGGGAGGTAGCGGGTCCTGGGGAAGTGCTGTGGCTGGATCAGCCAGACGAAGAAGAACGACGACAGCACCAGCGTGACCACGAGCAGCGGGAGCACCTGGCGCAGCGCGGGGCCGGCCATGACCCGCCGGTAGGCGACGTGATGGGTCCTGCCCGGCGCCGGCTCCTGCAGCGGGCCGGCGAGCGTCGAGAAGGTCGCGTAGTCGTACGCCACGTCACTGGGCCTC
The DNA here is from genome assembly GCF_041008525.1 of Parafrankia sp. FMc2. Lineage (NCBI taxonomy): Bacteria > Bacillati > Actinomycetota > Actinomycetes > Frankiales > Frankiaceae > Parafrankia > Parafrankia sp. FMc2. The sequence goes on from NZ_JBFLUG010000014.1 coordinate 59,967, forward strand.
GGCGCCGGTCTGCCCGGTCTGCCCGGTCTGCCCGGTCCGCAAGGTCCGTCCGGTCCGTCCGTCGGCCGGCCGGTCGAACGCCAGCCAGACGATCCCGGCGACCAGCAGGAGGACGCCCGCGCCGAGGCAGATCCACAGCCCTGTCGCGGTGCCGGTGGTGACCGTGGGACTGTCCGTCTGGAACGTGCCGATGCGCAGCCGTTCCAGCGTCCGGCCGATGGGGTCGGCGGCGTGGGCCCGAGCGGCGGTCACACCGATGATCACTGCCCCGGCGGCCGTCGGGGCGAGGCTCACCCAGCGACGGCTGCCGCCGGGATCTGCCGTCAGCATACTGATCAAGCTCGTCAGCGCGAGGGCGAAAACCACCTGTCCGCTGGGTGGGAGATCCCACCCGGAGCGGGTGACGACCAGTAGGTGCGCACCCCGGTCGGAAAGAGTCGCCTGAACCCAGTGATCGAATGATCCGAAGACCGCGGCGACGCCGCCGAAACCGCATGCCCATACCGCCGCTGTGACGACGCGCTGCCCTGGCTCCGGCGCGGTACGCCACCGCGCCCGATTCGGTGCCCGGGTATCTGGCCGAAGGTCTGGTGAGCTCTCCGCTCGGTCGGCGAACACGCCATCCTTTCCGCAGGTCGGGTGTTGCCGTGACACGATGCCACAGGGGCGGCGGCCGGCTCGAGGCAGGCCCCACGATGGTTTTGCTATCTGAAAGAACGACGGTGGGCCGGCAGACGGGAAGAATCTCTCTGTTCAGGCCATGGTCTAGTGTCGAGCGCGGTCGTCGCCGTCCCGGCCGTACCTGTGGCCTGCTTGGAACAGGTCATCTCGGCATTCACGTGAGGGTTCTGGTGTTGCTTTCTGGCGTCCTCCGGGCGTTGTGGATTCGGTGCGGCCCGACGGGAGAATGTGTCTGATGAAGCAGCTGCCCCATGCCGTCGCGGGCGCGGCGGCGACGCCCAGGCCGACGCCCAGGCCGACGCTGACAGTGACGCGGCGCGGGCGTCGGCGGCGGCGCCTGGCGGTGGTGTGTACCGGCTCACTGCTCGCACTGCTGCCGGGATGCTCCGGTGGGTCCGCCAGCCCGAGCGTCCCCGCTCCGTCGACGGCGACGGTGTCGGCTGTCCCGACGGCCGCCCCGCCGGCCGCGGCGCCGGTGCCCGGAAGTGCCGTCACCACCGGGGGAAGCCCGCTGGCCGGCCGTGCCCTCCACGCGGTGCCGGGCGTGCAGGCCCAGGTCTCGGCGGATGGCATCCGTGCCGAACGGCCGGTCGACGCCGCGCTGCTGGACCGGATCTCCCGGACGCCGACCGCGATCTGGCTGGGGACCTGGAACGCCACCGCCGAGGTGAGCGCCAACGTCCGCGGCATCGTCGCCGGTGGCCGGTTCGCCGGCGCGACTCCGGTCCTGGCCGTCTACCGGCTCCCGGCCCACGACTGCACGACGTACCCGGCCACCGGCGAGGGCTCGCCGGACGCCTACCGGGCGTGGATAGCGCAGGTCGCCGCCGGTCTGGCGCCCGGGCCCGCGGCTGTCGTCCTCGAGCCCGGTGTGCTCGCCAACCTGAACTGCCTGCGCCAGCCGGACGTGGAGACGTCCTACCAGCTGATCAGGGAGGCGGCCGGGGTACTGACCCGGGCCGGGGCGGCCGTGTACCTCGACATCGGCAGCGGGGCCACGCTGTCCATGGTGGAGGCGGCCCGGCGGCTGCGCCTCGCCGGTGTGGCCGATGTCCGCGGCTTCGCGCTGAACACCTCCCGCTTCGCCCCCACCGAGACGATGCTCGACTACGGCGAGGCGGTGGTCCGCCAGCTCGGGACCAACACCGGCTTCGTCGTCGACACCAGCCGCAACGGTCTCGGCGCGCCTGCCGGGGGCGACGTGTGCAACCCGGCCGGGCGCGCGCTCGGGCCCCTGCCCACCACCAGCACGGGCCGGGCGGCCGCGGACGCACTGTTGTGGATCAAGATGCCCGGAGAGTCCGACGGCACGTGTAACGGCGGGCCGCCGGCTGGAACCTTCTGGGTCGACTATGCGGTCGGCCTGGCCCGCCGGGCAGGCTGGTGACGTTTCAGTTCGCCGATCCCGCCGATCCCGCCGATCCCGCCGATCCCGCTTGTTCGTCGCGAAGGATGCTGCCGGCATACAGCTGCGCGGGGTGACCGCTGGCGTTTCGGTCGGGAGACGCGGAAACGCGGCCCGTACGTGAGGGTTGGCGTCGACCCTTACTGAAGGGAAGGTTTTCCACGCCAGTCAAAGGGTGGATAGCCCATCTCTCACGGAAGGGTAGGTTGGCGGCTCTTGCGTAAGGGTGGGTTTCCCGCCCTTACGAAACGGCCGGGTTGTAGCCCTCACTCGGATGTGGTCGCCGTACTTCGATGGTGGGGTGGAGGTTGTGTCCGCGGGCGCGCGGTGGGCGATGTCGCCGGATCTGCAGAGCCGCCGGTCGTGTGCGCATCGCAATGTATCCCTTTCGTAAGGGTTCAACTCTGGCGGCCCTTTCGCATTCATTCGCCGCGGCCGGTGGTAGCTTCCCGCGCCATAAGGCTTTCGTGGACACGACAGGGCAGGGTGGCCGTTGTGCTGAGTTCGATAGCACCGCACGAGCGCGTGCCGGTGTACCGCCCCTACCTCGGGGCGGAGGTCCAGCAGGCCGCCCGCCGGGCGCTCGCGGCCGGATGGCTGGGCATGGGCCCGCTCACCCAACAGTTCGAGGAGGGCATCGAGCGTTTTCTCGGGCTGTCGGGGCGTCGGGCGGTGTCGACGAACTCCTGCACCGAGGCACTGCACCTCGCCGGGCGGCTGATCGGGCTCGGCCCCGGTGACGAGGTGATCTGCCCGGCCTTCACCTACGTCGCCGGTCACCAGGCCATCAGCCGCACCGGCGCCGACGTCGTGCTCTGTGACGTCGACGAGGCGGGGCTCGGCATCGATCCGGCCCGGGCCGCCGAGCTTGTCACGGAACGCACCCGTGCCATCCTCGCGGTGGACTACCTGGGCCTGCCCTGCCGGCTCGACGAGCTCGTCGAGCTTGCCCGCCGCCACGACCTGCGCGTCATCGAGGACGCGGCGCACGCCTTCGGGTCCCGCAGCGACGGCCGGCCGGTCGGCTCCTTCGGCGACATCACCTGCTTCAGCTTCGGCCCCGTCAAAATGATCACCACCCTGGAGGGCGGTGCGATCATCACCTCTGACCCGGCGGACGTCCAGACCCTGCACGAGCTGCGCCACCTCGGCATCAACGCGGACACCGACGCGCGGTACCGCAGCCAGCGCAACTGGGAGTTCGACGTCGTGCGCCAGGGATACCGCTGCCACCTGGGTTCCGTCCCGGCCGCGATCGGCATCGCCCAGCTGGACCTCGTCGACGAGTTCATCCGCAACCGGCAGGACTACTGCCGCCGCTACGACGACGGGCTGCGCGACCTCGGCGAGCACCTGACGTTCTTCGACACCGACTGGAAGGACGTCGCGCCGTACATCTACGTGCTGCGGCTGCGGGACGGATCGCAGCGCCCCGCTCTCATCCGGCACCTCGCCGACCAGGGCATCGCCACGGGCATCCACTTCCTCGGCGCGCACGAGTTCAGCTTCTACACCGGCTCGCGCCGCGGCCCGCTGCCGGTGACCGAGGCCGTCACGCAGCAGGTGCTCACGCTCCCGCTGCACCCCTACATGGATGACGGCGTGGTGGACCGGGTGATCCGGGCCGTGCACGCGTTCTGGGAGGCTTGATGACCGTGACCGCTGCCGACACCGTGACCGACGATGCCGCGGCGCTGCCACGTCTGAGCGTCATCATCAGTTGTCGCAACAGTGCCGCCACGCTGGCCCAGACCCTCGAGTCGATCGCGGCGCAGGCCTATCCGGGCTGGTGGGAGATGGTCGTCGTCGACAACGGCTCGACCGACAACACCGCGGACGTCGCCCGCGGGTTCACCGGGCGCCTGCCCCACCTGCAGGTGGTGCGGCCGCCGGAGCCGGGCCACCAGGCCCATGGTGTCAACCACGGCATCGCGCACAGCTCCGGCGAGGTGATCGTCTTTCTGGACAGCGACGACATCGTCGGGCCCGACTACATGATCCACATGGCGCGTGCCATGACGAAGCACGGCTTCGTCGGCGCCCGGGTGGACGTCGACCGGCTCAATCCGCCCGCGGTCCGCGCCCGGCGCCGCGTGCTGCAGGGCGCCGGCATCGACACCTACTGCGGGTTCCGGCCGGCCGCGATCGGCGCCGCGATGGGCGGCCGCCGCGACGCGATCGACGCTGTCGGCGGGATGGATCCGGAACTGCCCACCCAGCACGACCTGGACGTCTCCTGGCGGATGGCGGCGAAGGGCTGTCCGACCGTGTTCGTGCCTGACGCCGTGCTGCACTACCGCTACCGTGTCACCGCGCGTGACGTCTTCAGGCAGGAGCGCGGCTACGGCTTCGGCGAGGTCGCGCTCTACCGCAAGTTCCGGGCGGACGGGATGCCCGGGCGCTCCCTCCCGCAGCTCGTGGCCTTCCTGGCCCGGCTGGCCCTGGCCCTGCCCGGCATCCGGACGGCGCCAGGCCGGGCCCGGGTCGCCACGATGGCGGGCATGCTCCTGGGCCGGATCGAGGGCAGCATCAGCTACCGGCGGCTCTACCTCTGAGGGGACGTACCGGTCTGAGCGCGCCCGCCTGCATCCAGGTGCCCAGATGTTGTGCCGGTGTTCAGGCTGAGGCCGCGAAGCTGGGCGCGGTCCCGTAACTTCCCTGCTCCAGCGTTCGTCCTCCAGACAGAACCGGAGGTGCAAACACGTGCGAGTACGACTGCGCACAGCTGCGGCCGCAGTGGCGGGCGTCACCCTCACCGCCGTGGCGATCCCGGCCGCGAGCGCCGGGTCCGGCAGCCAGGACGGCCGTGGCGGCCCGAGCCGTCACACCGACTACCGCCGGGCGGCCGACCCGACCTTCGAGCTGATCGGGAGCTACCGCACCGGGCTCGCGGACCCCGCCGAGGGAGCGACCTCGGGCGAGGTCGCGCACTTCGCCGACGGACGCCTCTATGTCACGAACGCCACCGACGCCTCGGTCGACATCGTCGACGCACGTGACCCGGCCGCGCCCCGGCTGCTGCGCCGGATCGACCTCTCGGCCTACGGCGAGACCGTGACCAGCGTGGCAGCGGGTCGCAACCAGATCGCGGCGGCGGTCGAGTCGGACACGGAGCCCGGCAAGGTCGTCCTGTTCACACCGGACGGCAGGGACCTGCGCGCCGTCACCGTCGGCGCCGGCCCGGACATGGTCACCTTCGCTCCCGACGGACGCCGGATCCTGGTCGCGAACGAGGGCGAGCCCGCGGGCTACGAACCCGGTGACGTCGACCCGGCCGGTTCCGTGAGCGTCATCGACCTGGCGTCGCGCCAGCCGAAGGTGACCACGATCGGCTTCCAGGACTTCGACCCCGGGGCCCGCCGGGCGAAGGAGCTGCCGGCCGGCGTGCGGGTGTTCGGTTCGCCGCTGCCGTCGCTCGACCTGGAGCCGGAGTACGTCACCGTCTCCGCCGACGGCCACACGGCCTGGGTGTCGCTGCAGGAGAACAACGCGATCGCCGTGCTCGACCTGAAGCGGCTCACGGTCAGCCGCCTCCACGCGCTCGGCTTCAAGGATCTCTCCGTTCCGGGGAACGGCATCGACGCGAGCGACCGGGACGGCGGGATCACCATTCGCACCTGGCCGAACATCCTCGGCATGTACCAGCCGGACGCGCTGGCGGCCTTCAGCGTGCGGGGCCGCAGCTACGTCCTGTCCGCCAACGAGGGCGACGCGCGTGAGTACGACGGGCTGGTCGAGGCCGCGCGGCTGCGCTCGACGACCACTGACGCCTCGTTCGGCCCGGACCGGGCCGACACCGCCGCCGGCCGGCTCAACGTGACGACCGCGACCCCCGGCCAGCCGTCCGGGCAGTCGAAGGCCTACGCCTTCGGCACCCGCTCGTTCACGGTGTGGGACGGCTCGACGGGCACTCTGGTCGCCGACAGCGGTGACCAGCTGGAGCAGACGATCGCCGCGGCACTGCCGGCGAACTTCAACTCCAACAACGACGAGAACACGTTCGACAACCGCAGCGACGACAAGGGCCCCGAGCCCGAGGCGGTGGCGGTCGGCGAGATCAACGGCCGCACGTTCGGCTTCGTCGGCATGGAGCGGGTCGGCGGGTTCGCCGTCGTCGACCTGAGCAACCCGAGGGACCCGGAGATCGTGCAGTACCTCAACAACCGGGACTTCACCCTGACCGACACGGTGGGCCCGGACAGCGGACCGGAGGTCATCGACTTCGTCGACGCCCGGAACAGCCCGACCCGCCGGCCACTGGTGATCGTCTCCAACGAGATCACGGGCACCGTCAGCCTCTACGGTCTCGCCGGCCGCCGCTGACAGCCCCGCAGCTCCGCAGCCTCGTAGCCTCGTAGCCCGGCTGCCCGCTCAGGCCTGCCTCGGCGCGAGCTTGAGCGGGCGCTGCGCGGGCAGCTCGTCTGCATGGCCGAAGTCACCAACGAGTCGGACCCGCGCCTGCTTGGCGCGTACCTGACCAACCATCTGACGGGTGCGGCCGCGGGCGTCGACCTCGCCCGCCGCATCGCCAGGGAGCACCGGGACATGCCCGCCGGCCCGGCCCTGGCCGACATGGCCGCGGACATCGCGCAGGACCGGGCCGTCCTGATCCAGATCATGAGCGATCTCGGTGTTCCGCGCCGGCGCCACGCGTTCCTGCTCGGCAGGCTCGCCGAGAAGGTGGGCAGGCTCAAACCGAACCGGAGGCTCTGGCGACGGTCACCGATGAGCTCGGTGGTCGAGCTGGAGAGCCTGTGGCTCGGTGTGAACGGCAAGTCCCGGCTGTGGCGGACGTTGCGCAGTGCCGCGGTCGAGGACGACCGCCTGGAGGCGGGTTTCCTCGACCATCTGTGTGACCGCGCGAAGGCGCAGGCGGACGAGATCGAGGCGCTGCGCCTGCGGGCGGTGGAGGAGGCCTTCGCCGTCCCGGCCCGCACCCGCGGCCGGACCGGTGGCCGCACCGGCGGCCGGGCGAACGGATGAGCGCCCGGCAGAGACTGGACGCGCGAGGAGCGGACGCGCGGGGGGTGGAGACGCAATGAAGGCGGCCGGTGGCAGCCGGACGGCCGTGCTCGTCTGCCAGGGGCGGGCGGCCGCGGACGGGCTGGCCTCACCCGGCCGCTTCGCCGACCCCGTCGCGGTGGAGCTGCTGCGGGACGACGAACGCCGTCCCGTCGAGCAGGTGCGTGCGAGAACACCGCCGTCCGCCTGGCTGGAACGCATCGAGTACGAGTCGGTCCGGGCCTGCGCGGCGATCGCCGTGCCGCGCACGGTCGCGATCGACGACGCCGTCCGCCACCACCCGGGTGCGCAGGTCGTCATCGTCGGTGCTGGTCTCGACACGCGAGCGTGGCGCCTGCCGGAGCTGGCGGACCGGGCCGTCTTCGAGGTCGACCACCCGGCCTCGCAGCGGGACAAGCGCGAGCGGGTCGCCCGGCTGCCCGAGTTGACACGACGGGCCCGACCGGTCCGGTTCGTCCCCGTCGACCTCGCCCGGGACCGGCTCGCCGCCGCCCTCGCCGCCGCCGGGCACCGCCGCGACCTGCCCACCACCTGGATCTGGGAGGGTGTCGTCCCCTACCTGACCCGGGCCGAGGTCGAGCGGACCACGGCCGCACTCGCCGCGCTGTCCGCCCCCGGCAGCCGGCTGATCGTCAACTACCAGGCGCGCCGGCCCGCGATCGCGGTCGGGCAGCTGATCTCCCGGGCTGCGTACCTCGTGGCGGGGCGGCGCAGCATGTGGGCGAACGAGCCCTGGCGCTCGCTGTGGACGGCGACCGCGATGGCGAACCTGCTGCGCCGCCACGGGTTCACGGTCGGCAGTGACGACGACCTGCTCGCGGTCGCGACCCGGCTACCGGCATCCACCGCCCGACGGGCCTCACTGCGCAGCGGCCGCGTCGCCGTCGCCGACCGGCCGGGCTGACCGGTCGGTCAGGCGCGACTCAGGGCGAGGACCGGGATGGTCCGGACGCCCGCCGTCTTCTCCTCGTACTCGGCGAACCCGGGGTAGCGCCGCGCCTGCTCGGCGTACAGCCGGTCCCGCTCGTCGCCGGTGACCTCGCGGACGGCCACCCGGTAGCTGTCGGTTCCACGCTCGACGCTGGTCTCACCGGCCGCGGTCAGGTTGCGGTACCACTGCGGATGGGCGGTCTGCCCGGCGTTGGAGGCGAAGACGTAGATCGTGTCGGCGTCACCGTCGTCCGGCAGGTACATCACGGGGCTGATGTGCTCACGGCCGCTCCGGCGGCCCCGGTGGTGCAGCAGCACCAGCGGCGCGCCCGCGAAGTTGCCCCCCACGCGCCCCTCGTTCGCGCGGAACTCGGCGATCACCTGTGCGTTCCAGTCGTTCGCTGCTGTCACTGTGTTTCCTCCTGTGTCCCACGGGTGATGCCCTGGCTGGCCAGGTCCATCCTGCGGGGATGGCGGAGCCCGCGTCGCGCGGGGACCGGCCGGGCCTGTGGCACGGTCGGTGCGGACGCCGGCGCGGCCGGTGTGGACATCGGTGGGTGGCGGGGGGAGACGTCCGGCATAGTCGATCGGGTGGCGGGGCCGTCGCCCGATCGCGGTCGGCGCCCGCCGGTGGTGACGACGGGTGCGGAAGGGGCTGGTGGTTCATGCCGGCGGGCGGGTCCGAGGGGGGACGGCCGCGGTCCCCGGCCGGCGAGGCGACGGCGGGGGCGCACCGCCGCTCGTACGAGAGCCCGCTGCGCCGTCAGCAGGCCGCGCTGACCCGCGAGCGCATCCTGGCCGCCGCGGTCGAGATGGTGCACGGCTTTCCGACCTGGGACTGGGGCGCGCTCACGATCCGCGCGGTGGCGCGCCGCGCCGAGGTCAACGAAAGCACCATCTACCGGTACTTCTCGAACGAGCGACGGCTGCGCGACGCGGTCATGCAGCGGCTGCAGCAGGAGGCCGGTGTCGACCTGGAGGGCCTGCGCCTGGAGAGCTTCGGCGATGTCATCGCGCGCATGTTCGAGTATCTGGCGTCCTTCCCCGCCCAGCCACCGCCGGACGAGCCCACCTTCGCCGACATCGACAGGCGCCGCCGCGCCGCTCTCGTCGCCGCGGTCACCGAGGCGGCGCCCGGCTGGTCCGAGCAGGAGGCGGCGGTCGCCGCCGCCATGCTGGACGTCTTCTGGAACGTCCCGTCCTACGAGCGCCTGACCGTGACCTGGGAGTTCGACGTCGCGCGCGCGACCCGGGCCGTGCACTGGGTGGTCCGCACCCTGAGCGCCGCGATCCGCGCCGGCGACGGCCCCGACGGCCCCGACGGTCCGGGCGGCCCCGACGGTCCGGACGCCCCGGACCGTCCGGCGACGAGCTGACGTCCCGTCCACCGCCGGATCAGCGACTCCCCGACGCACGGCTGGTTCAGGCTGCGTGGCGCCAGGCGTCGGCGAGCGCGGTGAAGCTCGCCTGGCGGCGCGCCCGGTCCAGGCTCGGGGTGACGACGACGATCTCGTCGGCCTGGGCCTCGCGCCTCATGTCGAGCAGCCGCTCGGCGACGGTTTTCGGCTCCCCGGTCACCATCCGGCCGTCGTCCTGGCGGTCGGCACGGAACCGCGCCGACCGGGCGAGCCCGCGGACGTCCTCCGGACGCAGCGGCTCCCGCACCCCGCGGCTGATGTTCTGGATGGTCAGCGTCCACGCCGCCTCGAAGTCGAGGACGGCCTCCTCGTCCTCGCTCGCGAAGGCCAGCACCGACATCGCCGAGTAGGGCTGCGCACCGTCGTGCCGCGGGGTGAAGTCGCGCCGGTAGGCGCGGAGCGCGTCGAACGCCAGCTCCGGGCTCATGTGGTGGGCGAACACCGCGCTCAGCCCGTTCACGGCGGCGAACCGCGGCCCGTAGCCGCTCGACCCCAGCACGAACAGCTCGGGCTGCTCGTCGACCACCGGCGCCGCCACCAGCCGCGCGTACGGATGATCGGCCGGGAAGCCGTCGTCGAGGAACGCGAGCAGCTCGCCGACCTGCCCCGGGAACTCCGCTCCCGCGTCGCCGGCGACGCCGCGGCGCAGCACGTGCGCGGTCAGCGGGTCGGTTCCCGGCGCCCGGCCGAGCGCCAGATCGACCCGCCCCGGGTACATCGCCACCAGGGTCCGGAACATCTCCGCGACCTTGAACGGGGCGTGGTTCGGCAGCATGATCCCGGCGGCGCCGACCCGGATCCGGGACGTCAGCGCGCCGACATGGGCTGTCAGCAGCTCCGGGGCACTGCACGCCAGACTCTGCATGTTGTGGTGCTCGGAGACCCAGTACCGCCGGTAGCCGGCCGCCTCGACGGTCTGCGCGACGGCCACCGCGCCGGCGATCGCCGCGCCCGGGCTCTCCCCGTGCTCGATGCCGACGAAGTCGAGCACGGCCAGTGGAAGTGAACCCGCAACGACAGTCACGTCCACGTCAATTCCGCACCGCCCGGCCGCATTCCCTGCCGGCCCGTCGGTCGGCCCGGCTGCTGACCGGGCGGTCGGCTCGGCTGTTGACCGGGTTCAGGAACGCAGGACGTCGGCGAGCTCCGGCCGGACGAGTCCGTCCAACTGGTCCCAGGGCGCGAGAACGCTCTGCGGCCCGAGCACGTACGGCAGCTCGGCCACGATCACCACCAGGCCCTGCGGGTTGACGACGAACTGCCGGTAGTTGGCCGGGTCCGGGTCGGTGACGCCACCGGTCGGGCCGTCGGGGAAACGCCGGTCCAGCTCGGCGCGGACGATCGACTCCAGCCTGCGCAGCCCCGCGGGCGTCGAGGTGAAGACGTCCTCGATGGTGACGCGGGCGCCGGTGCGCAGGTCGAAGACCAGGCCGCTGGCCAGCTCGGCGGGGTGCGCCGCGCCGGGCGGGTAGCGGTCCCCGCCGAAGGACAGCGCGAGGACGTGCGCGCCCACATGGGGGTTCCCGGCCGTCAGGGTGAGGGACTCGTACGCGGTCTGCGCCTTCTCCTCGCGGACGTAGTCGGCGATCGCCGCGTTCACCCGACCCACCACCGTGGCATCAGGCCCCGACAACACCGGGATGTCGGCCCGGAACGAGGCCTCCGGGGCAATCCGCCCCTCCTCCTGCCGGATCGTGATCTGGTACTCCGTTGCCTGCGGCCCGCCGGACGGATCCGGGGCGGCCGAGCTCGGCTCGACGGGAGCCGCGCTCGGCTCGGCAGTGGCCGCGGTCAGGCCGACCCCGGCCTCCGGGCCGCAGCCGGTGAGGACGGCGGCGCAGGTCAGGACCAGGCCGGTGAGGGCGACCGCCGCCGACCGGGCGGCGGTGAAACGCTGTCTGCTGAGCACCGGCTGATCGTGGCCCGAGGCGGCCCCGTGCGCTGGAGCGGAGACGACACCGCGTCGGTCGGCTTCCTGACGGCTCCCGCGGTCAGCGGCACGGTGGGGCGAACGGCACGGTCCGGAAGGCGTCCCGCCACTCCCGTTCGGTGATCAGGTTTGCCGGGTCGGCGCAGGCTGCCCCGGTGAGCGCGGCCGGGTCGACCGTCCAGAGCCGGACCGATCCGTCCCCGCCCGCGGAGACGATCGTCCGCCCGCCCGGGACGAACAGGGCGGCGTTCACCGCCTTCGTGTGGCCGTGCAGGTCGGTGAGCGGCACCGGACTGGTGGCGGCGGAGATGTCGGTGAGCCGGACGACGGCGTCCTCGCTGGCGGAGACCAGAAGGCCACCAGCACTGTCGGCGCCGAACCCGACGCTGGTCACCCCGCCGACGCCGCCAGGTGTCGACCCCAGCTCGGAGGTACCCGACGGGGTGAGCGCCCACAGGCGCACCGAGCCGTCGAGGCCGCCGGCGGCGATGGTCGAACCGTCGGGGGAGAACACGACGGACTGGACTGTCCGCCCGCTGCCACGCAGCGCCGGGCGCGGATTCGGCCGCGCCGGATCGACGACGTCCCACAGCCGGACGGTGCCGTCGTCGCCGCCGAACGCCAGCAGTCCGCCACGGGGCGAGAAGACCACCGAACGGATCCCGCCGGTGGCGCCGTCCGCCGCCCACCGCCGCTGCGGACGGCCCGGATCGGCGACGTCCCACAGGGCGACCTGCCCGTCGCCGCCGCCGGAGGTGAGCGTCGCCCCGTCCGGGGAGAAGGCCACGGACCGGACCCGGTCACGGTGGAACCTGAGCGTGGCCAGCGCGCGCGGCCGACCGGGCTCGGCGACATCCCACAACCGGACGTCCCCGTTGCCCGCACCGGCCGCCAGCGTCGTCCCGTTCGGGCTGAACGCCACCGCGTACACCCAGTCACCGATGCCCGTGACGGTGCCGACGTGCGCGGGGTTGGCGACGTCCGCCAGGTCCCACAGCTCGACCGCCCCGGTGTCCGTGCCGGCGGCGAGCAGACGCCCGTCCGGCCGCACGGCGGCGCTCAGCAGACGGCTGCCGAGTGTCACGGCCAGCGGATCGACGTCCGCCGCGAACAGGCCGACCATCGCCCGGCGGGTGGCGGGTTCATCCGGCGCCAGCTGGTAGGCGGCGAGGGCGAGCCGGCGGGCCAGCGGCCGGTCCTGATCCTGCAGCCGCAGTGCCCGGCCCGCGACCTGTTCCGGGCTGTTCGTCCCCGCGGGCTCACCGCCCCGGCCCAGAACGACGAGCACGACCGCCGCGACGGCCACGGCCAGCACCGCCGCGAGCACGCCGAGCAGGCGCGGCCCAGCCAGCCCGCGCGGCCCGGGCGGGCGGGGCGGGCGGGGCTTCTCGGTCGGGCGGGTCGCGCGGGCTGCCGCGGCCGGACCGGCGGACCCGCCAGCACCGGCCGGCCCCGTCGAGCCAGTCGACCCCGCGGCACTGCCGGTACCGGATGCCGCCGCGCGGGATGCCGCCGCGCGGGATGCTGCCGCGCGGGATGCTGCCGCGCGGGAGGAGGCAGCGCGGGAGGACGCGCGCCGATCAGGCTTCGCCCGGCCGGCCGGGGAGCCGCTGCGCTCGCGGCCGGGGGCTTCCGGGCGCTGCGCGGCGGCATCCGGGGAGAGCATCGTCGGCAGCGTCAGATAGGGCGGCGGCGTTCCCGCGGCGACGGTGACCGTCTCGTCCGCGGCCGCGGAGTCCGCCCGGGGCAGGACGGTCACCGGTGTCGACAGGGATGTCGGCGACGGCGTCGACACCGGCTCGACCAGCGCCGCCACCTCCGCCAGCGGCGGCCCGACCGGCGACGCGGTCTCGGTCATGCGAAGGTCGAGCAGGCGGGCGTAGAGCTCCTCGGCGGACGGCCGTTCCTGTGGATCCTTGCGCATCGCCTCCTCGACCAGCGGGCGTAGCGAGTCCTCGAAACCGTCCAGCACAGGCTGGTCGTTGGCCGCCCGGTACAGCAGCGCGGCGGGCGGGCCGCTGCCGAACGGGTAGCGGCCGGTGCCGGCGTAGACGAGCACACCGCCCCACGCGAAGACGTCCGCCGCCGAGGTGATCACGCCGCCGCGGGCCTGCTCGGGCGCCATCAGGGCGGGCGTGCCCACCGGATGCTCGCCGGTGAGGGCGGAGGTCGTGTCGAGCGCACGGGCGATACCGAAATCGATCACCTTCGGGCCGAGCCGGGAGAGGACGATGTTGCCCGGCTTGAGATCGCGGTGCACGATCCCGGCCCGGTGGATCGCCATCAGCGCGGTGGCCATGCTGGCCGCGAGCTGGTGCAGCTCGCCGTGGCTCAGCGGCCCGCGGGCCCGCACCGACTCCGCCAGCGTCGGCCCGTCGACGAACTCGGTGACGAGGAACGGGACGTCGCCGGTCACATCGACGTCCAGGACGGCGGCGGTGCAGAACCGGGCGACCCGGCGCGCGCTGTCCGCCTCCCGCTTCAGGCGGTCCCGGAACTCGGGGCGGCGGGCCAGGTCCGGGCGGATGAGCTTGACCGCGACCTGCCGGCCGGCATGGTCGACACCGAGGTGGACGGTGCCCATGCCGCCAGCGCCCAGGCGCCGCAGCAGCCGGTACGGCCCGACCTCGTCCGGGTCGGGCCCGTGGTCACCTGCCATCGCCTGCCATCGCCATCGCCACCGCCACCGCTACCGCGACCGCGGCGTCAGCCGCCCCGGCCGGACAGCGAGGCCGCCGCCGGCCAGGAAGAACAGCAGCAGCAGGGACGGAGTGGACGCACTGGTGTGCGCGGAGACCAGCATCATCTCAACCCCGGAGCCGAGCCGGATCCCACACTCGGCGTCGACCTGCCGGTAGCCGGGTCGGAAGCTCGCGAAGCGCACGACGGTCTCGAAACGGCCGTCCTGGTCGGCGACCGTGCGCCCGACGAGCTCTCCGCCCGCGGTCAGCGTGGTCTCCGCGCCAGGCGTGCAGCCGGCGCCCTGCGCGTAGAGGAGGTCACCGGCGGACAACACGTACCGGTCGAAGCGCAGCTCCCCGGGGACCGGTGCGCGGGCCACCGGCACACCCGGCCGCGGTGCCGGTGAGCCCGGCGCGGCGATCGGTGTGCACACCCCGAGGACACGCACCGTGCCGTCCGGGCAGGCCGCCGTCACCGCCGTCACCGGCTCGGCGCAGCTGGCCCCGACCGGCACCGTCACCCCGCCCGGGCAGAAGGTCCGCCCCGGCGGGCAGCCGGCCGTGGACGTGGCCGAGGAACCATCCCAGCAGGCCACCAGCGACGGCCGGGCGGGAACCGGCCGGGGACACGACTCACCCGGCCCCACGCTCACCGGGCTGTTCGGGCACTGGACCCGTTCGACCGGGCAGTCGGCCGCGGAGGGGGCACGTGACCCGTCGGCGCAGCGCACCCCCTGATCGCCGCCGCCGCCGCCGCTGCCGCCGGTGCCGCCGGTGCCGCCGCCGTTTCCGCCACCCCCGCTGTCACCGGTACCGGGGCTGCCGCCCGCGGGCGGGCTGGAAGAGGAGCCGGTGGGCTGCTCGCTGGGCGGTGGGCAGCCCGGGATCGGCACGTCGTCCATGGGCCCGCCCGGATCAGGGCAGCTGATCGGCCCGCTGCTGGCGCAGCTCCCGTCCGGCGCCGCCGTGGAGCGCGGCCGCCAGCGCGGGCGGCACGACGGCTCCGGGGAACCGCCCCCGCCCTCACCCGGGCTTGTGGACGGTGAGGGCGCCGGGGGATCCGGCGTGGTCGTCGGAGGGTCGGCCGTGGCCACGGGAGGATCCGCGGTCGGCCCGTCATCGGTCGGCCCGTCATCGGTCGGCGCGGGCGGGGCGGGAAGGGCGGGCGGTGCGGGCGGAGCGGAGGCGTCCTGCGCCGGCCCCGGATCCGGGGTGCCGGGTGAGCTCCGATCCGCTGGCGGCCCGGCCGACCTGTCGGCCGGTGGACCAGCCGGTACATCGGCCGGCGCGCTGTCCGGAGGCTCGTCGGGCGGAGTGGACGCTGGTTCCGCGGCGGCGCCGGTCGCCGCCGACGGGGACGGGACCTGAGCAGCCGTCGCCGGGGTGGCACCGGCCAGCGCGGCCACGAGGAGCGTGGCCAGCACAAGCAGGGAGAACACGCGTGGCAGCAGCCGCGCTGCCGCGCGCATTCCCACCACCTGTTTGTCGCCCGACATCGGCAGCCCCCGGATCCCGCCGTTAATGCGCCTGCCGTTGATTCATCTTCAGTGGAAGCCTGCCTACCTGATTGCCAGCGTAACATCGCAGCCGGCGACCACCTGGTCCATGGGGGGGAGATGTGATTTCCGGATCGCGCATGCCGAGACGGGCACAAAAATGCCGCGTGCTCGCATTTGTTGTGGTGTTCGCAACATGGATCGGCGTCTTCCCGGCGTCCGCCGCCTGGGCGGCGAATCAGAATACGGCAAGGCTGTCTGTCAGCATCGACGGCCGACCACTCGATGGTGACGTCGTGCTGGACGCGGCGGCAGCCACCCGGCTGGTCGTGGGCGTGGAGAATCTCGGCGGGTCGGCGCTGGACGTCGATTCTGTCCGGCTGCGAGGAATGGTGCTCGGGCTCACCTTCTTCGACTACGACACCCGGGTGCGGACAACCGTGCCCGCCCGCGGCACCGCGAACTGGACTGTCGACCTGGATCTGCGCGACATCGCCGGGCGGGCCACCGGCCTGGTACCGATCCGGGTCGAGATCCGAGACACAGACCTCGACACTGTCGTCGCGCGGGACGGGAAAGCGCAGGTCCACGGCTCGCTGCTGTCGACCTACGGCCTGCTCGGCCTGGGCCTGCTCGTCCTGGCCGGCCTGCTTCTCGCCGCCGCCGTGCTGTCACCGGGGGCGTCGAAGCTGCGGGGCCTGCGTTTCGTCCCGGCCGGCTGCGTCCTGGGGCTGCTCGTGGTCTTCGCGCTCTCGGCGATGCGGCTGCTGGCACCCTCGCCGCCGACCGACCTTGCGATCACGCTCGGCATGACCCTCCTCGCCGTCGTCGCCGGGAGCCGCCTGCACGCGCCGCACGCCAGCGCCGACGCGGGAGCCGACGCCGACGCGGGAGCCGGCGCCGACGCGGGCGCGGCGTGACGCTAGCGTTTGTTCACGTAGCCGGCGTCGACCGGCAGCGTGACACCGGTGACGTACCGGGCGTGGTCGGAGACCAGCCACACCAGGGCATCCGAGACGTCGGCGGTCTCGAGCATGCCGACGGGCAGGGCATGCGGATCGGACATCTTCGGATCACTCTGCAGGAACCGCAGCATCATGTCGTTGACGACCATCGGTGTGTTCACCCCGGTGGGGTGCAGGGAGTTGACGCGGATGCGGTGCGGTGCCAGGGCGTTCGCCCAGGTCCGCATCAGGCCCACCTGGCCGTGCTTGGAGGCGGTGTAGCCGAGTACCCCCGGCGTGCCCGCGGTCATGCCGGTGAGCCCCGCGGTGGAACTGACGATCACGATCGCCCCGCCGACGCCGCGGTCGATCATGCCGGGAACGGCGGCCTGCACGGTGTTGTAGGTACCGGTGAGATTGACGTCCACGACGTCCTTCCACTCCCCGCCGATACCTTCGGGCGAGAACGGCGCTATTCCGGCGTTCGCGATCACGATGTCAACCGGGCCGAGTGCCGCGACACCCGCGCCCAGCGCTGCCTGTAAGGCATCCGGATCGCGGACGTCGGCCACCGCCGCGTGCATGCCGCGCCCGAGTGCCTCCACCTGGCGCACGGTTTCCTTCAGATCCTCGGCGGTGGCGAGGGGATAACCCGCGGAATGGATGTCGGCGCAGATGTCGACACCGATGATGTCGGCGCCCTCCCGGGCGAGTCGGACCGCGTGTGACCGCCCCTGCCCGCGGGCCACGCCCGTGATGAAAGCGACCTTGCCGCCAAGATTCATCCCACCGGGATTCATGCCGGACCTCCTGTTGGAGTCGATTCCGAAGCCCGGATCCTAGCCCTGATCTGCTGGCCGATGAACCCCTCGCCTGGCCTGCCTCTGCCGTAGCCTTGCAGCTCCCGTAGGTGGCTACACCACGGACGGTCGACTGGAGGGCGTTATGGCGGTCAACCCGAGCAGTGCCGATATGCAGAGCCTTCTTGACAGCTTGCCGGACGAACCCTTCGTGATGCTGAACCTGCTGCGGTTCCGGCCGGACGGCGGCCGAGAATCCTACGCCGAGTACTCCCGGCGGGCCGGAAAGGCGCTGGCCCGCCACGGCGGCGAGCTCGTCTACTTCGGCGAGGGCTCAACCGTGCTCGTTGCCGAGCCGGGGCAGGCCTGGGACGCGGTGCTGCTGATCCGCTACCCGTCGCGCGCGGCCTTTCTCCACATGGTCGCCGACCCCGAGTATCAGGAGACGGTCAGCCTCCGCGCCGAGGCTCTGACGGAGGCCGTCCTGCAGGTCACCGTGCCCGTGACCGGGTCCGGTCACGGGCGTTGACCGCGCTGCCGGGGTCGCTGCCGGAACCGGCGCACTGGCCGGCAGCGCTCCGGCGGGTCAGGCCGACCAGCGAAGCGCACCGTCGTCGTGCCCGGCGGCGGCAGGTCCCTCGGGATGGTGCCGGCCGACCCGCTCGCGCCGGCGCGTCATCATGACGTCGGCGAGCGCGTCCGCGCGTTCCATGTCGTCGAGGGTCGCTCTGGTGCGGCCGTCGACGGTGAGGATGGCGGCGAGAAGCTCGGCGGACAGCCTCGTCCGCGCCGCCACCCGGGCCACGCTCGGCGGCAGGGGTGCCGGGGTGGTGCGGCCCCGTTGCGCGGGAACCGAGCCGCTCGGCACGTCCTGCTCGTCGCGGGGGCTGGGGCTGTGCAGGCTGTGCGGCCGGCGTGACGGGCCAGGCGAATGGTGCGGGCGGGCGCGAAGTCCGAGGAGATCGAACATACATTCGATCCTGGCCGCGGCAGATCTTTCTGTCAAGCGCAGCGGGCGAGCCGCCACGCGGCGGTGCCGGTTGCCGCGCCGGGTGGCGGACAGGTCAGAGGGCGGGCGGGTCAGATGCCGGGGAGGGTGTCGGCCAGGTTGAGCGCGACGTACACCCGGGCGGCGATCTCCGTCGCGGCGTGGCGTTCGCCGAGCGTCGCGCCGACCACCCCGACAGCGGGGACGTTCGCCACGGCACGGTGCCACAGCCGCCCCTCGGCGCGACCGTCGATCAGACGCCGCACCCCCCACATCTCCCGCGCGAGCCGGACGACCCCGGTCGGGACCCGGCGCATCAGGCGGACCCACTGCGCCCGCTCCTCATCGGTCCCGTCGATGCCTACCTCGGTGCCGCCCTGCGGAACGACGAGGCCGGCGGCAGCGTCAGCCTCCGCGCCGGCCGGCGGTCGCCAGCCGGCGGGGAGCTCCTCGTCGAGCACGGCGTGCGCGAGCAGCCGGACCTGGCTGTGGACGTCCGTGACCTCGCACAGCCTGGCCAGCGACAGCACCAGCAGGCCCTGCACCGTGGCGGCGAGGACATCCCGGATCGGTGCGCCGAAGCGCCCGGCGAAGCCGGGGAGAGCCGAGAGCGGAGCCAGCTCGGTGCGCCAGTGACGCACGATCCGGTCGGCGTGTTCCCGCCGGTCCGGAACCGGCCCGGTGAGGCTGACGACGGCCGCGGCCGTCGGCTGGGCGAGCTGGACGAAGGCCGCCAGCCGGTCGGCATCACCCGTGCGCATCCGCTGTCTCCGTTCCGCAGCCGCCCGGCGCGCTTCGACGCCGATGTCCAGGATCGCCGATGGGCAGGCCGGGTGGGCAAGGTGGGCGGAGTGGGGCATGGTGCCGGATGTTCAGGCTGGTGGCAGGGCGGCTGCCTTACGCAGCAGGACTGCCCGTTCACGGAGGTTGCGGCACTGCCGGGCGGCCAGCTCCAGCTCGGCCCGGGCCTGCTCCGTCCGGCCGAGCCGGGCGAGCAGCTCTCCGCGCACGCTCGGGAGCAGGTGCGAGCCGGCCAGGCGGTCGGTGGCGACCAGCTCGTCCACGATGGCCAGTGCCGCCTGCGGGCCGCTCGCCATCGCGACGGCGACGGCGCGGTTGAGCTCGACGACGGGGGACGGCGCCACCCGGCCGAGCGCCTCGTAGAGCAGCACGATCCGCTCCCAGTCGGTCTCCGCGGTGGACGGCGCCCTGGCATGGCAGCCGGCGATCGCGGCCTGCAGGCCGTAGGGCCCGAGGCCACGCCCCGCGGCCGTGGCCCGGTCGAGCGCCGCCAGGCCGCGGCGGATCGCCGACCTGTCCCACCGGCGCCGGTCCTGGTCGGCCAGCAGCACCGCCTCGCCGTCGGGCCCGGTCCGCGCGGGGAAGCGCGCCGCGGTGAGCTCGCACAGGGCGAGCAGCCCGTGCACCTCCGGTTCGTCCGGGAGCAGCGCGGCCAGCATCCGGGCCAGCCGCACCGCCTCGTGGGCGAGATCGGGGCGCAGCAGGCTGTCGCCGGACGTCGCTGTGGAGCCTTCCGTGAAGATCACATAGAGGACGCTCAGGACGCCGCCGAGCCGCGCCCGCCGCTCCTCGGCCGGGGGCAGCTCGAACGGCACCTTCGCCGCGGCGATGGTCTTCTTCGCCCGCGTGATCCGAGCCTGGACGGTAGGCACCGGTACCAGGAAGGCACGCGCGATCTCCTCGCTCGACAGGCCGCCGACCGCGCGCAGGGTCAGCGCCACCCTGGCCTCTGGCGCGAGCACCTGGTGGCAGGCCATGAACATCAGCGCGAGGACATCGTCCTCGACCCGGTCCGGATCCCACGGCAGGTCGTCCTCGGGCCGGTTCCGCGGCACCAGCGCGCCGGAGCTCGCCTCGCCCTCGGCCAGCGGGCCGGCGAGCAGCGCATACCGCTCGTCCAGCGCCGACCGGCGGCGGAAGCTGTCGATCGCGCGGCGCCGGGCGGCTGTGAGCAGCCACCCGGCCGGGCTCGCCGGGATCCCGGCCTGGGGCCAGCTGGCGAGCGCCTCCGCGATCGCCTCCTGGGCGACGTCCTCAGCAAGGGCGAAATCACCCGTGTAGCGGGCGAGCGTGCTGACGATCCGCGCGGACTCGATCCGCCAGACGGCCTCGACGGCCCGCCGCACCGGCTCGGCGGAGCCGCCGGCGGCACCGGCTCCGGAATCGGCGCCGGGCGGGCCGTCGGCTGCCGCTGGCACTGGCATCAGAGCTGACCGGTGCGCTCGCGCCAGGCCCGCTCCCGCGCGATCCACTCGTTGTCCTGCGGGAACTCGTCCACGCTCGGCACCCGGCGGATCTCGCACTTCCCACCGCCGAGCGACGGCATCCGCCTGGCCCACTCGACGGCCTCCTCCTTCGAGGCCACCTCGATGAGGTAGAAGCCCCCGAACAGCTCCTTCGTCTCGCCGTACGGGCCGTCGGTGACCACCGGTGTCTCGCCGCTGAAGTCGACGACCACGCCCTGTGTCGGGTCGTCGAGGCCCTCGGCCGCCACCAGCACGCCTGCCTGGATCAGCTCCTCGTTGAAGCGCCCGACGGTCGCCAACATCTCGTCGAACGAGATGTCCGCCATCTTCGCGAGGTCCTCGTCCGTGCTCCTCATGATCAGCATGTACTTCGCCATCGCCGGCGTCCTTCCTGTCTGCGGGCTGCCTGTCGACCCTCTCACCTGGAGGTCGAACGGCATCGCCGCGGATCGACACGGATCGACACGGCGACCTCGGAAATTCTCGGGGCCGTTGGCAGGACGCCGGACACCGGACGCGACGCCGCCTCCTCCGCCCACCTGGTGGACGTCCACCAGGGAGCGGAGGAGGCGGGGGCGGTTGTCCGTCAGTCGCGGTAGACGTTGGTGACCCGGCGGCGACGCCAGGACCGGCCGACCGGCTGGTCCTCGTAGACCTCGGTGGACCGCTGGTAGTCGGGGGCCTCCGGATAGACCTCGGTGGTGCTCGTCTCCGTCGGCGCCTTGTCGTAGACGACGCCGCCGCGGCGGCGGGGGCCGAAGAACGCGAGGTCGAGGATGAGCCCGGCGGCGCCGGCCAACATCAGGACCACGCCGACAACTGCGATGTCGAGCCCGGAAACGCTGAAGTCGACGGCGAAGGTGAGGATCGCGCCGAGAGCCATCAACAGGATGGCGGCACCGATGCCCATTGGCCTGCGCTCCTTTCCAGGACCTCCCCCCAGGGAGGCTTCGTTGCGGTCGGGCCTCGCGGGGAGGCGGATGCATCCGAGTTACCCGTCATCTCCGCCGGTACTCCGATTTCGCCCCTGATTCCCGTTCGCCCGATCGGTACGGACGATTCCGGTCACCGCACCGGCTGCGGCGCCAGCGCGGGTGCGGGCGGGTGCGGACCGGTGCGGACGGGCATACCGTGCTTGTGGGGAAGGCGTCCGGCCGTGTGGCCGGGCGCCCAGCCCGCGCGTCGCCCGGCCGGCCGATGTGAGCGTGTTCGTGCGCCTGACCACGACCATCGTTCTCGATCGCGAAAGGTCCGCGTGGTGTCCGCTGTGTCCTCGCTTGTGACCCCGCCGCGGCTGTCAAAGCCGCCGCCCCACTCCGCCGACGAGGTCCCCGGGCCGCCCGGCGGCCCGTTCGCAGCCGTGCTCCGCATGCGCAAGGATCCGTTGGCCCGATTCACCGAGCTGCACCAGCGGTACGGGCCGTTGGTGCGGCTGGTCCGGCGTCCGGTGTCGTTGTTCCTCGTCAGCGACCCGGACGCGATCGCCGACATCCTCGTGGGGGGAAGCCGGGCCTACGGCAAGGGCGCCGTCATGCACGGCCCCGGTTCGTGGACGCATCTCGTCCAGCCGCTGCGCATGCTGCTCGGCGACGGTCTGCTGACCAGCACGGGGGAGTCGCACCTGCGCCAGCGTCGGTTGATGCAGCCGCTGTTCCACAAGCAGCGGATCGCCGGCTACGGCGAGCAGTTCGTCGCGCTCGCCGCCGCGGCGACCGCGGGCTGGCAGGACGGGCAGCTGATGGACGTGCACACCGAAATGACCGAGCTGACCCTGGCGATCGTCGCCCGGACCCTGTTCGACGTCGACATCAGTGACCATGTCGTGGACGTCGTGCGTGCCGCCCTGGACGAGACGATGGCCGGGTCGGCGCCGCAGGAGGCGAGCGGGCTTGGCCTCGGGCACGTCGACCGCTTCCCGCTGCCCGCGGCCCGGCGCCGCCGCGCCACCACCGCCGCGCTCGACGAGACCGTGTACGAGCTGATCGCCGAGCGCCGCGCCGCCGGGGCGTCCGGAAACGACCTGCTGTCGCTGCTGCTCGCCGTCCAGGACGCCGACACCGGCGAGCGGATGGACGACACCCACATCCGGGACGAGGCGGTCACCCTGCTGCTCGCCGGCCATGAGACCACGGCAAACGCCCTGACGTGGACGTTCCATCTTCTCGGGGCGGCACCGGATGTCGCCTCCCGGCTGCGGGCGGAACTCGACACCGTCCTCGGAGAACGGACGCCGACCGTGGCCGACCTGCCGCGGCTGGTCTACACGAACGCGGTGCTGCGCGAATCGATGCGGCTGTACCCGCCCGTCTGGGCGATGGTCCGCCATCTGCTGGAGGACCGGGTGGTCGCCGGCTACCTCCTCCCGGCGGAGTCGACCCTGGTCCTGGGGCAGTGGGTGATGCACCGGGACGAACGCTGGTGGCCGGAGCCGGAGCGGTTCGACCCCGGCCGCTGGCTCGACCCGGCGACCGCTGCCGGGCGGCCACGGTTCGCCTACTTCCCGTTCGGCGGCGGGACGCGCCAGTGCATCGGCACCAGTTTCGCGATCACCGAGGGCGTCCTGACGCTGGCGACGATCGTCCGGGAGTGGTCGCTGACCCCCGCGCCCGAGGTGCGGGTGCGCCCGGAACCGTCGTTCACCCTCCGCCCTCGGGGCGGCCTGCCGATGATCGCCCACCGCCGTCGGCGCGACCGGCCTGGCAGCTCGCCCGGGCGGGAGGGAATCGGGATCACAGGCGGGCGGTGAGCTGCGTGGTCACCTGCGGGATGATCTTCTCGCCGTAGGCGGCGAGCGTGGCGTCCTTGTGGTCATGCTGCAGGTAGAGCGCGAACTGGTCGACACCGAGAGCCGCCAGCTCACCGAGGCGCCGCACGTGCGTCGCGGGCGGGCCGATCAGGCAGAACCGGTCGATGACCTCGTCCGACACGAAGTCGGTGTGGGCGTTGCCGGCCTTGCCGTGGGCGTTGTAGTCGTAGCCTTCGCGGCCGGCGATGGAACCCGCGAGCGTGGCCGGCACCGTGCCGGGGCCCGCGCCGTGGCGGGCGACGATGTCGGCCACGTGGTTGCCGACCATGCCTCCGAACCAGCGGCACTGGTCGCGTCCGTGGGCGAGGCCGGCCGCGGAGTCGTCGGTGACGTAGGCCGGGGCGGCCACACAGATCGTGACGGCGCCCGGGTCGCGCCCGGCGTCGGAGGCGGCCTGGCGCACGGCGGCCACCGACCAGGCGATGATGTCCGGGTCGGCCAGCTGGAGGATGAAACCGTCGCCGAGCCGGCCGGCGAGGGCGAGTGCCCGCGGGCCGTAGGCCGCCACCCAGATCGGCAGCCGGGACTCCCCGCCCCAGGGGAACCGCAGCTTGCCACCCCGGTACTCGGCGACACCGCCGTTGCCCAGCGGACGGATGACCTCGATCGCCTCGGCGAGCTGCGCCAGGGTCACCGGACGCCCGTTGATGACCCGCACCGCGGAGTCGCCGCGGCCGATCCCGCACACGGTGCGATTGCCGAACATGCTGTTCAGGGTGGCGAACAGCGAGGCGGTGACCGTCCAGTCGCGGGTCGCCGGGTTGGTCACCATCGGCCCGACCGTGACTCGGTGGGTCGCGGCGAGAATCTGGCTGTGGATCACGAACGGCTCCTGCCACAGCAGGTGCGAGTCGAACGTCCACACATGGCTGAAGCCGTACTGCTCCGCCTGGCGGGCCAGATCGACCACCCGCCAGGCCGGCGGGTCGGTCTGCAGGACGACGCCGAAGTCCATGATGACGCTGCCTCCGCGGGGTCGGTCAGATCAGGTTCTGGGAAAGGCCGCGCCGGACGAACCGGCCGTGGGACGGGCGCCCCACGTAGCCGGTCTCGTCCTTGATCACCGTGCCGCGGGAGAGGACGACGTCCACGTGCCCGTCGATCTCCCAGCCCTGCCAGGCCGAGTGGTCCATGTTCATGTGGTGGCTGCGCCCCGGGCCGAGGCCGAGGGAGGTGTGCCCGTCCGGGTCGTAGACGACGATGTCGGCGTCGGCGCCCGGCGCGATCACGCCCTTGCGGCCGTACAGGCCGAACATGCGCGCCGGGGCGGCGGAGCACACCTCCACCCACCGGCCCAGGGTCAGCCGGTCCTCCCGCACGCCCTGGAACATCAGGTCCAGGCGGTGCTCGACGCCGCCGATCCCGTTGGGGATCCGGGAGAAGTCACCACGGCCGAGCTCCTTCTGGTCCGTCATGCAGAACGGGCAGTGGTCGGTCGAGACGGCGGTGATGTCGCCGGTGCGCAGGTGACGCCACAGTGCCT
The DNA here is from genome assembly GCF_041008525.1 of Parafrankia sp. FMc2. Taxonomy (NCBI): domain Bacteria; kingdom Bacillati; phylum Actinomycetota; class Actinomycetes; order Frankiales; family Frankiaceae; genus Parafrankia; species Parafrankia sp. FMc2. The sequence continues at coordinate 84,818 of NZ_JBFLUG010000014.1, forward strand.
CCTGGTGTCCTTCGGACCGGGCGCGCAGCGGAGTCGAGCAGACCCACTTGGCGCCCTCGAAGTCCCCCCACTGCGCGCTGCGGGCGCCGAGCTGCTCCTCCAGCGAGAGGTACAGGTAGTGCGGGCAGGTCTCGGCGAACACGTTCTGCCCGGCGTCGCGGGCCTCGGCGACGCGGGCGAGTGCCTGCCGGGCCGACACGTGCACCACGTAGAGCGGGGCGCCGGTCAGGTCCGCCAGCATGATCGCCCGGTGGGTGGCCTCCTGCTCGGTCTGCCAGGGGCGGGTCGTGCCGTGGTGGTAGGGCCCCGTGCGGCCCTCGGCCAGCGCCTGCCGGACCAGGACGTCGATCACCGGCCCGTTCTCGGCGTGCATCATGATCAGCCCGCCGTTGCCGGCGGCGGCCCGCATCGCCCGCACGATCTGCCCGTCGTCGGAGAGGAACACGCCGGGGTAGGCCATGAACAGCTTGAAACTGGTGACGCCCTCGTCGATCAGCTCGCTCATCGCCTTCAGCGACTCGTCGTCGACCTCGCCGATGATCTGGTGGAACGCGTAGTCGACGGCGCAGTTGCCGGCCGCCTTCGCGTGCCAGAGCGCGAGCTGGTCCTGCACCCGCTGCCCGCGGGTCTGGACGGCGAAGTCGACGATGGTCGTCGTGCCGCCCCAGGCGGCGGCCCTGGTCCCGGTCTCGAACGTGTCGGATGCCCGCGTGCCGCCGAACGGCATCTCCATGTGCGTGTGGACGTCGACCCCGCCCGGGATCACGTACCGCCCGGTCGCATCGATCACCCGGTCGGTGCGCACCGCACCGGTGCGCACCGCCTCGGCGAGGGCCGATCCGGGCTGGAGCAGCGCCGCGATCGTCTCGCCCTCGACCAGGACGTCCTGGCGGGTGGGGCCGGCGGGGTCGACCACCGTCCCGCCGCTGATGAGCAGAGTGGTCATCCGAGCGCCGTCCGCTGGTAGGTCTCGGGGCGGCGGTCGCGGTAGAACTGCCAGTCGTCCCGGGCCCGGGTGATCTCGTCGAGGTCCAGGTCGCGAATGACGAGCTCCTCCTTGTCGTCCGAGGCGACCTCTCCGACGACGTTCCCGCGCGGGTCGACGAAGTAGGACGAGCCGTAGAACCGCGGGGCGTCGCCCCCGAACTCGCCGGTCTCCTGGCCGATACGGTTGTTGGCCGCCACGAAGTACTGGTTGGCGGCCGCGGCGGCGGGCTGCTCGATCTCCCACAGCCGGTTCGACAGACCCGGCTTCGCCGCCGACGGGTTGAACACCAGCTGGGCGCCGCCCAGCCCCAGCTCGCGCCAGCCCTCGGGGAAGTGCCGGTCGTAGCAGATGTAGACGCCGACCCGGCCCACCGCGGTGTCGAAGACCGGGTAGCCGAGATTTCCGGGACGGAAGTAGAACTTCTCCCAGAACGACGGCAGCTGCGGGATGTGATGCTTGCGGTACCGGCCGAGCAGGCTGCCGTCGGCGTCCACCACCGCGGCGGCGTTGTAGTACTCGCCCTGGGCCGCGACCTCGTGGATCGGCAGGATCATGACCAGGCCGAGCTGCTCGGCCAGCCGTTGGAACCGCTCGACGGTCGGCCCGGGGATCGGTTCCGCACCCCGGTAGTAGCGCTGGTCCTGCACCGCACCGACGTAGGGGCTGGTGAACAGCTCCTGGAACCCGATCACCCGCACACCGTCGGCGGCGGCCTCGCGGGCCAGCTCCTCGTGCCGGGCGACCATCGACTCCCGCTCGCCCGTCCAGGCCACCTGTGTGATCGCGGCACGTACCGTTGCCATCCCCGGCCCGCTCCTCACGACTGACGACGTCGGATGTCGCCGCCATCGTCACTGCAGCGCCGCGGCTCTGCCAGCTCGCCGGGCCGGCAACCCCGTTCCGGATGGATTTCCGCAGGTCGAAGGACCGTGCTAGGTGTATCTGCTCCTTTCGTGCTTAATGTCCGACTCATGGCGCTCTTCCCGGATGAGAACGCTGTTTCACGGTCGGCTAGCATCCAACCGGAAAGGCCCCCTGTGTCCGGGTTGGCGAAAAGGAGCGCGGGTTGGGAGACCTCGGGACGGAACCGAACGGCTCGGTCGCGGCCAGCCGGACGCTCCCCGCCGATGGCGGCGGCGTGCTCCCCTTCGACCTCACCGGTGCCCGGCAGCGGCCGACAGCGGCGAAGCGCCTGCGTTACGGGCTCGCCATGCTGTTGTCCGTCCTGGTTCTGTTCGGCTCGGTGGGAGGTTGGGCCATCTACGCCTACCTCGACTCCAGAATCGAGCGGGTCGCGATCGGCGACCTGGGCAAGCGCCCACCCGCCCGCGCGGACGAGAAGACGTTCCTGCTGGTCGGCACGGACAGCAGGGAGGGCGCCGGCGATGCCTACGGCGACGTCGGCGGGCAGCGGTCCGACACGACGATCCTCGCCCACGTCGGGGCGGACGACCGGGTCACCATGGTTTCCTTCCCCCGCGACATGTTCGTGCTCATCCCCGAGTACACCGACGGCGACGGCGACGTGCACCCGCCGCAGGAGAACAAGTTCAACCAGGCGATCGCGCTCGGCGGCGCCACGCTGCTGATAAAACTCGTCGAACGGCTGACCGGGCTGCGTGTCGACCACTACGTCGCCGTCGACCTGGTTGGTTTCAGAGCCGTCTCGGAGGCTGTCGGCGGTGTGGAGGTCTGCATTCGTCCGTTGGAAGGCTCCCAGAGCCGGAGGGACGAGATGACCGGGCGGACGGTTGTCAGCACGAACACCAACGATCCCTACAGTGGTTTCCGGGGCGGGCCGGGCACGATCGAAATCAAGGGCGAGCAGGCGCTCGCCTTCGTCCGTCAGCGTTACGGGCTCCCGAACTGGGACATCGACCGCATCAAACGCCAGCAGTACTTTCTGAGCAGGATCCTGGCGAAGGTCACCGAAGGCGGAGTGCTCAGCGACCCCGGCCGGGTCGCGAGTCTGCTCGGCGCCGTCGGCCCGTCGCTCGACCTCGGTGCCGGCACCGAACTGCTCGACCTGCGCCGGTTGGCCACCCGGCTGCAGGGCATCACCACCGGCTCGCTGGGCATGCAGACGGTGCCTGTCCACACAGCCACCAGGGCCGAGGGTGCCGTCGACGACTATGGGCTGATCAGCAATGCGGTCGGCGCCGTGCAGAGCTACGACCAGGCGGACCTGGATGTGCTCTTCGCCTCCCTGACAGGTGGTCCCGATGCCGGTGGTGACGCTGTCGCCGGTGCTGGCGCGGCCCGGATCTCGGTGGTCAACGGCACCAGGACCGCAGGCCTCGCCGGGCGGGTGACTCGCGCACTCACCTCCCGGGGCGTCAGCGTCAGTGTCGACACCGACACCGACACCGCCACCGGCGCCCTTCGTACTGACTACCGCGCCAGCTGGATCCGGTATGGCGACGGCGCCGAAGCCACAGCTCGGATGCTGCTGGCTCACATCCCCGGGGCGAAACTTCTGGTGGACAACGACGTTGACGGCGTCCAGCTGATCGTCGGCTCGACCTTCCGCGCTCTCGCTGATCCGGCCCCCGAATCCGGAGACGCCGCCGCCGGCGGGGCTGGCACGGGCGGGGCACCTGTGGCCGGGGCAGCCGGCGTCGCAACCGGAGAGGACGGTTCGGGCCGTACCGTCGTCGCTGCTCCGTCCGCCGCGCGCGCGGTTGCTCCGACGGCCGCCGTAGGCGAACCATCTCCCGCTGCTCCCATCCCCCAGGCCCCCGATACCTGCGTGTACTGACCGAGCCGACCGCGACGTAGCCAGAATCGACACCGAATGGCGCGGCCAGGGCCGGTAGGGCCCTGACCGGGCGCTAGCCCTGCCGCCACCAGAACGGTTCACCGCGACATCACCGACCTCCTGATATGGGTACCTCGGCTGTCCGGCGCTGCGCTGCGCGTCGGGCTTGTCCCGCCTCGGGCGTGTGCACTGTCGTAGCTGTCTCCGCCTGTGGCGGGATACCGGCCTGCCTGCCGACCTCGGTGGAGTTCGCCGGCCCGGTCGACGCGCCGTTCCCCGATCACGCTGCGCAGTCGAGGGGCGCAGACCGCCTGCCCTCGCTACCGGTTCGTCTCCGGGTGCTGCGGGACGCGGTCATCCTGCGCTCGACTGGCGTCGGGGTCAAAGGCCGACAGGGGTGGCTGTTGCTCCCTGTGGTCTCGCCAGCTCGCCCCTCTCTCGCGGGCGTCCAACGTCCTAGGATCGAACCCGGAATCGAACGCACGTTCGAATCCGAGTTGCCTGTTGCCCATGTCCAGGGATTGAGGTGGCCACATGCCCCCCACCGACCCGTCCAGCACCACCCACAACCCGGCGGACGGAGCCGCGGGTTCCGAGTCGACCTGCGGACCTTCCGGCCGTGATCCGGCGGGTGCGGCCGGCGGAGCTCCCAGCGGCGATCTGGGTGGGACGAAGAACTTTGCCGTGGATGCCGAAGAGGCGTTCGTGCTGCGTCTGCGGGGTGCGCTCGAGACCATTGCTGCCGCAGCGCGCATGGTCGCTGCTGGGCAGGCGCGGTTGCTGCGTGCGTTGGCGGCGGTGGCGGAGGTGGCGGCGCCGGGGGTGTTGGATCCGGCGGGGTTGTTTGCTTTCTACGCTCCGGAGGAGATCGCGGGGGTGTTGGCGGTGACGGGGCCGCAGGCCCGTTCCCAGCTGGAACTGGCTCAGGCCGTCGTGCGGCGGTTGCCGCGGGCGGTGGCCGCGTTGGAAGCCGGGGTGCTCGATCTGCCGCGGCTGGTGTCGTTGGAGAACGCCACCCGTCCCCTGCGCGACGACCTCGCGGCGCAGGTGGAGGCACGGATGCTCGAGGATGGGCCGGGGCGTAACCGCCGGTCGTTCGCCGCGGGATGCACGCAGGCGGTGATCCGCGTCGATCCTGACGGTGCCGATGCACGCGCGGAGAAGCGACGCGCGGACCGTACTGTGCGGATCATCCCGCGCCGGGATGCGACGAGTCGGCTGAGCGCGCTCCTGGCCGCTGAGGACGCGGCGGCGTGCTACCAGCGGGTGGAACGGCTCGCGGAGGGCATCGCTCATGACCGGGCGCAGGGTGATGAGCGCACGCGGGAGCAGATCCGCGCCGATGTCTTCGTGGATCTGCTGATGGGCCGGGCGGAGCATGCCGCGCCGATCGGCTGCGAGATCCAGGTCGTTGTACCCCTGCCCACCTTGCTGGGAGTGGGCCGAGAGCCGGGTCACCTGGATGGCTACGGGCCGCTACCTGCCGCGGTCGCCCGGGAGATCGCAATGCGCCCGGAGTCGACCTGGCGGCGTCTGCTGACCGACGAACGGGGGACGCTGGTCGAGGTCGCCGAACGCCGGCTTCCCAGCCCGGCACAGGTTCGCCATGTCCGGGCGCGGAACCGGCAGTGCACCCACCCTGCCTGCACTCGCCCGGCCACCCGCACCGACACCGATCACACCACCCCCTACGCCCAGGGCGGGCCGACCCTCACGATCAACCTGGGCCCCTGTTGCCGGAGGCATCACCGAATGCGCCACCAACCCGGCCGGTTGTGGAAGGTCCGCCAGCCGAGCCCGGGCACTTTCGAGTGGATCGGACCGTCCGGCACCACCACCACGACTTACCCGCACGACTACCTCACCGGCCGGGAACAACGCCCGCCGGGCAGGTAGAGCCCGGTGCGGGAGTCAGGCCTCACCGAAGCCGAAGCCGAAGCCGCAACCGGCGCTGGCACTGGCGCTGGCGCCGCGGGCGCGGCGGCCGGGCCAGGCGGTTCCGAGGAACCGCTCGAGCCGGCCGCTCCGGATGGACCGTTCTGTGTCGACTGGTCGGTGGATTACTGGCCGACGGCTGCGTATGAGTCGTGGTCGGCGACGGCGGTGCCGAGGCGTTCGATCAGCACCGCGGTGATCGCCGGGTTCACCATCGAGGTGATGCTCCACAGGTAGAAGCCCTGAAGGACACTGCGGCGCACCCCGAGCCAGGCCTCGTCCCACGACGGCGGCTCGATCCCGCCGGCGGCCAGCGCGTCCAGGTAGTGCCGCAGCAGGTCGGTCTCGTGGGTGCGGCGGTCGGCGACGGTGAGAGCGGAGGCGATGTGGTAGCCGACGTCGATGTACCACGGGGCCCGCTGCACAAGCTGCCAGTCGAGCAGCGACGGCCGGCCCTCGCCGTCCAGGAAGATGTTGCCGACGTGCGGGTCGCCGTGCACGATCGTCCACGGCGAGGTGGTGGTGACCAGGTCGGCCAGCGCGCTGTAGGCGGCGATGAGCCGCCCGACGTCGCGGACCTCCTCGGGGGCGCCGGCGCCGGTGGCGGTGGTGAAGTTGGCTTCGATCTTCTCCCGCCACGTGGGGCCGGTGCGGGGCCCCATCCGCGAGGTCAGCCAGCTGGCGTCCGCCAGACTCGGGTCGGCCCAGGTCGTGGCGTGGAGTTGGGCGAGCTGTTCGAGGCTGGCGGCGGTCTGGTCGGGGGAGTAGGGGTGCTGGCCGTCGAGGAAGGTGCCGCCGGCGGCGATCACGTCCTCGGTGATGAGGACGTTCGCGCCGTTCGCGGTGTCCACCTCGGCGTAGGGGCTGCGCAGGGTGCGCACCCCGGTCCGCTCGGCCAGGTCGCGGTAGAACAGGGTCTCCGGGATGCCGGCGTGGCGGGCCGGCAGGGTCCGCTCGGAGAAGTAGCCCTTGACGCACAGGTTCGGGGAGAGGCCGGCGGGCGCACCGCCGGCGCAGGTGATGTGGAACCGGACGTTGGTCGAGATCCGGCTGACGACCGGGCCGGGGGTGACCTCGGTGACCTCGATACCCGGGAAGCGGGCGCCGAGCGCCGCGCTCAGCCATCCGGGGGACAGCACCTCGTCGAGCTGCTCGGGCACGCGGGCAGGGGTGGCGGTGGGCAGGTCGGACACGTCGCTTCCTCCTGGGGTGTCGGTGGGCGGGCTGGCCGGATGCCCGGCGTCAGCCGCCGTCGGCCGCCAGGCGGCCGGTGCCCGCGAGCGACTCGAAGTGCGCCATGACCTGCTGCAGTGCCGCTGCCGGGTTGATCTCGAGGACCTCGCTGGGCTCCTCGTAGATCAGTGAGTGGCCGGCGGGGAAGAAGTAGACGTCTCCGGCGGTGGCCACCTCGTCCGGCCAGTTCGTGCCGGGGTAGATGGCCCGAACCCGGCCGGTGAAGACGTAGCCGTAGTGCGGGCAGGGGCAGACCCCGCCGGGCAGGCCCTGGTAGCCGGGTGTGCAGTCCAGCGGGCCGGTCGCCGTGTAGCCGACCTCCATGTCACCCCACTGCGCCGACCTGAATCCGCTGCCGCTGGCTGGCCAGCGGCCGTCGCCACCCCTGGGTAACTCGCTCGGCTTGCTTACTGGCATCCGATCCTCCCGGTTGGTTCTGTTCGTTCTCAAGCTGTCACGGTGTCAGGCTGTGCGGCGTCGCGGGCGGCCACGAGGGCGCCGCGGTTGACCTTCGTCGCGGCGCTGCGCGGGATGGCGTCGACGAACTCGACGGTCTTCGGGACCTTGTAGGGGGCGAGGCGGCTCTTGGCGTAGCTGATGACCTCACCGCTCGACGGCGGGTGGGCGTGGTCGGCGGGCTCGATGACGGCGTGGACCCGCCGGCCCCACTGGGCGTCGCGCAGGCCGATGACGACGACGTCCGCGATCTCGGGGTGCTCGATGAGGGCGGCCTCGACCTCGGCCGGGAAGACGTTCGCACCACCGGTGACGATCATGTCCACCCGCCGGTCGAGGACGTACAGCCAGCCTTCGGCGTCGAGGTAGCCGACGTCCCCGGCGGTGCTGAAACCCTCGGTGGTCTGCTGCAGCCGTGGCGCGTCCCCGAGGTAGCGGTAGCCGCCCGTCATCCGCGATCGCAGGTAGATCAGGCCGGCCTCGCCGGTGGGGACCTCGCGGCCGTCGTCGTCGAGCACGCATACCTCGGTGTCGCGGAACGGGCGCCCGACGCTGCCCTCGTGGGCCATCCATTCGTCCCCGCGCAGGGCGGTGAGCCCGAGGCCCTCGGTCATCCCGTAGGCCATGACGATGCGCTCGGGGCCGATCAGTTTCGCCCAGCGGTGCACCAGCGACGGCGGCATCGGCGCGGCGCCCTGCAGGATCCAGTCGAGGCTGGAAAGGTCCCGCTGCTCGATGCCCGGCAGGTCGGCGATGCGCTGCAGCATTGTCGGCGTCGCGGTGAACGTGGTGACACCGTGCTGCTCGACGACGTCGACGACCCGGGCGGCGTCGAACTTCTCCAGGACGACCAGCCGGTCGCCGGCCAGCAGGCTGTACAGCGTGGTGAGCCCGTTCGCGTGGTACATCGGCGCGAGAACGAGGATCGTCTGCGGCCGCGGCACCGGGTTCCACGCGGAGATGAACGGGACGGTGGTCCGCTCGTCGTAGAGCGACGGGCGGTCGGAGAGGATCACCTTCGGGGTCCCGGTCGAGCCGCTGCTGCAGATGCCGTTGATCTGCGGTGACACCGCGTCCGGCAGGAAGGGCACGGGAAGGCCGGCGGTGGCGTCGATCCAGGGGAGATCGGTGTCGCCGAGGAAGACCCGCGGGCTGATGACCTCGCGCAGGCGGTTCAGCTCCCATTCCGGGATGTCCCAGCGGACCGGCACCGGGACGGCGCCGATCTTCCACGCCGCCAGCACGCTGAGGACGAACTGCGGCGAGTTGCGCAGGCCGATCCCGAGGCGGTCGCCGACGGCGAGCCCGCGTTCCGCGAGCGCTCCGGCGAGCTGGCTCGACCGCCGGTCGAGCTCGACCCAGGTGGCCGCGGTTGTCGTCCCGTCGAGTGCGACGTGCCGCAGGGCCACCTCGTCCGGGCGGGTCGCGGCGAGTTCACGGATGCGGCGGGCATTGCTGATCTGGACGTCCACAGGCGTTCCTCTCGGCCGTGTCAGGCGGCGCCGGGCGCACCGCCGCACTCTCCGCGTTAGGAAAAGAGCGTTCACTTACTTCGGAGGACGGAGATGTGCGGGACGGGGATGGGCCGCGTCGTCCGCGGCTGCTCGCGACGGTTCGGATCCGGGTGGCCTGACCTGGCGGGCGCGTGGCCTGACCTGACGGACGCGGCGCCGGCCGGTTCCGGCCGGACTGGATGTTTCCACGCAAAGTGAGGAAAGTCAACGTCTTCACAAACACGAGAGTGACGTTCTACATTTGCGCCCTACGTGCTTGTTTGCCGAGGTCGAGGGGAGGTGTCAGCGTGGATCAGGCCGCGTTCGAGGGTGTTCGCGTGGTCGAGCTGGCCCAGTGGGTGTTCGTGCCGGTGGCCGGCGCGCTGCTGGCCGACTGGGGCGCCGACGTCGTCCGGGTGGAGCGTCCGGAGGGTGATCCCTACCGGGGGCTGGCCACGCAGGGCATCGGTACGGACGGTGGCGGGGTGAACCTCTCCGTGGCCCTGGCCAACCGGGGTAAGCGCTCACTCGCCATTGATCTGCGCTCCGAGGAGGGCCGGCAGGTACTCGGCCAGCTGCTGGAGACCGCCGACGTCTTCCTCACGAACTTCCGGCCCGGCGCGTTACGCCGCCTCGGGCTGGACTCCGACACACTCACCGCGCGGTTCCCGCGCCTCGTCTACGCCCGCGGCCACGGCTACGGCGTGCGCGGCCCCGGCGCCGACCGGCCCGGCTACGACTCCTCGGCCTTCTGGGCGCAGGGCGGCCTCGCGCACGTGCTGACCCCGCCCGAGCGGGACGCGCCGATCGGCCAGCGCGGCGCGATGGGTGACCGCAACGGGGCGATGGCGCTCGCGTTCGGGATCGCCTCGGCGCTGCTGCGACGCGAGCGCACCGGCCGCGGGACCGTCGTCGACGTCTCCCTGCTCGCGACCGCGATGTGGACGCTGTCCTCCGACATCCTCTCGGCCCTCACCGGGCAGACCCCGCGCGCGGCCTCCGGTGTCGACGCCTACCGCAACCCGCTGGTGGGCTCGTACCGCACGAAGGACGGCCGGCACATCCAGCTGGTGTTCCTCGAACCGGACCGCTACTGGGCCGACTTCTGCCGCCTGGTCGGCCGCGAGGACCTCGTCGCCGACCCGCGCTTCACCGACCTGGCGGCGCGTGCCGCGAACCGGGCGGCCTGCGTCGGCGAGATCGCGGCGATCTTCGCCGACCGGACCTTCGCCGAGTGGAAGGACCTGCTCGCCGGCATCGACGCCCCGTGGGCGCCGGTGCAGGCCGTCGAGGAGCTGCTCACCGACCCCCAGGTGCTCGCCAACGACTACCTCGGCGAGGTCGCCGCCGAGGAGGGCGGCCCGTCCTACCGGCTGCCCACCGGCCCGGTGCAGTTCGACGAGCAGCCGCCCGCGCTGCGCCGCGCCCCCGAGCACGGCGAGCACACCGAGTCGGTGCTCCTCGAGCTCGGCTACACCTGGGAGCAGATCGGCACGTTCGCCGAGACCGGGGTCATCCCGTGAGACACCCTCTGTCAACCACGGTTTCAGGCGGCGCGTCCGAGGGCTCGGTTGCGGTTGGCGACGTGCGTGGCCTCGTCGTAGAGCACGCCTTTGGTGAGGCAGTGCCAGAGGATCTCGAGCCAG
>NZ_JBFLUG010000150.1:0-16724 GCF_041008525.1 Parafrankia sp. FMc2
CGCGGCAACCCGGGATCATGCAGAGTGCCCGGGCGGACAGGACATCCGGTCCGTCGCCGGCTGCGTGTGTTCGCCGCCCCCGAGGGGCGGCTTCCCCCAGGCCGTCATATCTGCCGGGGGCCGAGCCTGGTCAAGAGTCGCTCCTACACCACGGGCTGACCGGGGCATCCGCCCCTCGCCGGGTGCCTCTCGGCCGTTGCGGGCGTCATTCTGATCTCCGCTGGTGGGGTGGCTCGGCGTGTGGGGTGGCTGGTCGAGGTTCACCCGTCCTACCGGTGATCAGTGCTGTTGGCAGGTGATGTGGTCTCGTTCGTCGTCGATGGCTTTCGCCTCCGCGCGCCGTCCCATGGCGTGGCCGTCGAGGTGATCCCTGGGCTGGTCAGCGGCAAGCCGGCGGTGGATCGTGACGATGTCCTCGCGCGCGATCAGGGCCCGCTCCCGCCGCCCTGGATCCCCAGGGCGGCGACGGACCGGATGTCCTGCCCACCCGGGCATACTGATGATCCCTGTCGTGCCGAGTGGGTCCTCGCGGGGGTTCGGAGGCCTCGGCCCCAGCGGGAATGGCGATTCATCTCGGTCCGTGTCCCCGGGGCATATGGATCCCATCGTCAGAGCGTCGGCTCTGCCGCACCGTCCTCGTCTGGTCCGACCGGATCGCGGAGAAAAAGAGGAAGAAGCGTGCCGCGGAGGGCGAGACCGGCGCGACGGATCCGGTCGTGTGTCGCCGCGAGCTCCTCCAGCGCGCTCACCGACGCGCCAATCCGCCGCTGCTCACGGTTATCCGGGAGAAGGAGCGGGAGAGAACGCACTGTCGCCGCCCTCAGGTTCTTCACCACCGAGCCGGAGGATTGGCCGAGCATCCAGTCGCGCGTCTGTGGAGGTTCAGATAGTAGAGGAGATAACGGGAGTCGACCGAGTCGCCCGGACGCAGACATAGGCAGGACGTGCCGATCAGCCAGCCGTCCTGCTCCTCGGTGACGAGAGCCTGCCGGCCAAGCTGGCCGGTGCGCACGCACACGATGTCATCTGACTTCAGTCGATACTGAGACAGATTTACCGCAACAGTCGGCGCGACAAAGCTGGCGTAGCCGGCCGAGATCCGGTTGTCCACCAGACAACCCGGTGTGACGACTGGCACGCCGGCGGGCAGTCGGCGTGCAGTCATGATGGAACCGGAAAAGCCTGCGAGGACATCGCAGACGTCTGCGAGCCGCAGCTGCCGCCATCCGTCCGTAGACGCGTGGCGTGGATCGCCTGCTTCGTCCAGCTGGCGCAGTGCGACGTCGTGGGCCTCGACCACCTCGCCGAGCAGGATCCGCATGCCTTCCAGGTCACCGCGGAGACGCTCGAGCCCGACCTGAGGCTGCCCTGGCCGATGGGCGTAGTCGCGGTCGCGGCCGCGAGGTACCGGCCCACGGTGAGCGCATGCCCTTCCTCGCTGAGGCGGCGCCTGGAAACGACCTTGGACAGCACGGTCCCGGTCGACACCACCGACCGATTTCGGTACGCCTCGACGACAAGATCGATGTCCTGTTCCCCGAGTTCCAGGCGGTTCCGCCCCATCATTGTCCCGGCCTGTTGGGTATCGACAAGGAGAACATCGTCGCGGTTCCGACTCGGGCGCCGCAATATCCAGATCGCCGCCTGCACCGGCGCGTGAGCGAAGAGCCTGCGAGGCAGCTCCGCCACCGCGTCGACAACACCGTCATCGATCATGGCCGCCCTGATGGCAGCTTCGCTGCGATTCGATGACGAGCCGGCGCCTGCAGGCATCAGCACTGCGGCCCGCCCATTTTCGGACAGGGACGCCAACGCGAGCTGTAGCCAGGCGTAGTTCGCGTTGTGGTCGGGCGGCCGGTCATATTTCCATTACCGTTCTCCGTCTCCTTCGTCGCGCCAGTTTCGGAGATTGAACGGCGGGTTGAGCAGGATCACGTCACTAGGCGTGTCAGGCTGCCCCATGCAGGAGAGAGCTCGGTCGGCCACCACTCTGTCCGCGGTAATTCCGTGCAGGAGCAGGTTCATGGCGGCAAGCCATCCCAGGACGGGGGATGCCTCCTGGCCGCTGACGGCGGGCTTCGCGGCACCCGCGCTCTTTGACCCGACGTAGTCTGCGGCGCCCACCAGGAACTCGCCGGCGCGACAGAAGGGGTCGTGGACCCGATCGCCTCCGGCCGGGTCGGTCAGGCGCACCGCCATCCGCACCACAGACCGAGGAGTGAAGGTCACGGCCCAGCCGCCGGAAACGGCCGCGGCGAGCGTGAGTATCTCCTCCGCGACGCGACCCGTCGCTGGTGGGCTGGTGGGAAGACTGCCATCCGGTACAGGCATGATGCGGTTCAGGACCTGGCAGTTGGTCAGATGGTTGATCCGGAGCGGATCGTGATGGGGGATCCGGCCGGGACGTCACGCAGGCGGGCAAGGTCGGCGCGCTGCAGGCGGACGCAGCCGTGGGACACCTGGGCACCGTCCCGGCCGATCGCCGCCTCGCTGCCGAGCGGGCCGTGGATGGCGACGACCGCGTCGCCGGACGAGTCCCAGTCGGTGGTCGTGGTCGAGTGGGCCGAGGTGACCATGACGAAGTCGCCGTAGCCGGGGTCGGATGGCGGGGCGAAGAACGCGACGAAGTACTCGCCGGCCGGGGTGGGATGGTCGTCGACCCCGATGCCGGCTGGCGCGTCGAGCAGCTGTACCTCGCGGTCGTAGAGCCGCAGGCGACGCTCCCTGAGGTCGATCTCGATGCGGTGCGAGCTGGTGACGAGAGCGGCGCCGGTGGAGCGGATCCAGGCCGCCGACTCGTTCGGCCGCTGCGCCAGCCGCACCCGCAGCCAGCCGGGCTGGCTCTCCAGCACCGGCAGCGCGGACGGGGCGCCACGCCAGCGGCCGGACACCGTTCCGCGGCGCGGCCCGCCAGGGGTGTCGAACGCGGCGCTGTCCCCGCGCAGCCGCGCGATCGGGGTCAGCGCTGCGCCGCCGGTCGCACGGCCGGGCCGGCCGGTGGAGGTGGCTGCGCCGCCGCGCGGTGACGCGGGGCCGTCCACCCCGTCCCGGGTCACGGCGAGGACGAGCGCGGCCACGCCGGATCCCAGCGTCACCGCGGCCGCGCCGCCGAGCACGACCGCCCGACGGGTCAGCGCCGGGCCGGACGGCCCCGCGGCGACGGGGGGCTCGGCGGGGCCGGAAGGCCGTGCGGGGCCGGGGCCAGCGTCATGCACGGCTGGTCTGCCGGATTCAGTCGAACTGCACGTTGCGGATGACGCAGCGCAGGTCGTCCCGGCCCTGCGCACCGGCGACCGACCAGTCGGCGGACGAGCCGGGCCGGGCACCCGACACCCTGGCGATCGTGGTGTCGATGACCGCGCTGCCCTCGTCGGTGACGAGGTCGATGACGATCGAGTAGGCCCGCGGTTCCTTGCCCCGGTTGTTCACGGTGCCGTCGAACAGCCACTCGCCGTCGTGGCTGCGGTCACAGTCGCCGGCGATGGCCTCGGTGCGCGCGCCCTTCTCAGAGTCGTAGCCGGGGAGGCCGGCCGGACCTGCCGCCTTCGGGGCGGGTGGTGGGCTCGACGGCGAGTCGTCAGAGGAACAGGCGGCCAGCCCGCCGATCGACAGCAGTGCCGCTGCCGCCACGGCGATGGTGAGTACCGAGGACCGCGGTCGACGGCCCCGCGCCGATGTCCCGCTCATCCAGTGCTCCTTAAGATCCGCTGGTGGCGCACCCGCGCCGGGACGTCCTTCGAAGAAGTCCCGGGACGGGCATTATCAGGCCACAGAGAACACTTAGGGTGACGACTCGCCGAACAGTCGGTCACACCGACCAGTTCGCCACCGATCGGGCTGGTCCCGACCGCGGGCAGAGCTCCCACGCCGCCGACACCGTGTCACCGCGGCCCGGTCCGCCGCCACCGTCGCCGTCGTCATCTACGTCGCGATGCAGGCGGCCGGCCTGGTCCGGTGCTCAGGCGCTCAGGCGTCGGTGCCGGGCGAGGCGGCGGACACCCTCCGCTGCCGGGCGGTCGGCGCAGGGATGCAGGGCCGCCTCGAGGCGGGCGCGGACAGCGGCCTGGTCGAGACGCACGCCGATCGCGACCAGGCCCTCGGAACCGGCCGCCGCGGCGCCGGGCCGCACGGTCGCGGCCGTGACGTGGACCTGCCGCCCGACGATGTTGACCACGTGGCCGCGCAGGCTCCGCCCGGTGTTCACCGTCACGGCGCCCTTGAGCCGGTAGACGTCCGCGGGCGGGTCCTCGATCAGGTCTGCGAGCCGGCCGGGATCGACCGGGCCGGTGGCCGGCACCGTCACGGCGTCGACGCGTGGATGTGGCCCGTGGTCGTGGTCGTCGCGGGCCAGCGCGGCGAGCGGCAGCTCGTCGACCGGGTCGTGCGGGTTGGCGGCGTCGAAGACGAGCTGCGGGTCGACGCGGCCGTGCGCGGTGTCGAGCACGTGCACGTGCGGGTTGCTCTCGCGCACCCGGGCGGTGATCCGCGCGACCGTGGTGGCGCGATCCGCCGCCGGCAGCCGATCGGTCTTGTTGATCACAACGAGCGAGGCGGAGGCGAACCGGGCAGGCGGCAGGCCGCCGGTGTCGACCGTCTCGAAGTAGGTGGCGGCGTCGACCACGTCGACGAGACCACCGGGACGCACCCGGCTCACACCGCTGTAGCCGATGAGTCGGGCCAGCGCAGGCGGGTCGGCCACGCCGCTGGCCTCCACGATCACCGCGTCCAGCCGCAGCCGCGGGTGGGTCAGTTTCTCCAGCGCCGCGTCCAGGCCGTCCGTGTCCGTCAGACAGCACAGGCAGCCACCCGCGATCGAGGCCGGCTCGTCCACCTGGCCGCTGACCAGCAGGGCGTCGACGTTGATCGCCCCGAAATCGTTGATGACCACCCCGAGGCGTGCTCCGGGCGCCTGGAGCAGCCGGTTGAGCACCGTCGTCTTGCCCGCGCCCAGGTACCCGGTAAGCGCGATCACCGGAACCCGCACCGCCATCCCCGCCATCCCCGCCTTCCTCGTCGTCACGGACTGGTGGCCCAGTGGACGGGCCCGCTGGCAGGTCGTTGGTCGAGTTCGCGTTCGCCCGTGCGGTCCGGGTTCATCACCCAGACCGGTCCGGACGCCGCGAAGAAGTCGCCGTGTCCGGCGTCCCGGACGTAGACGAGAGCGCCCTGCGGCGACCAGGTGGGATGCCAGGATCCGGGGCCGGCGACCTGCCGCAGCCCGCTGCCGTCCGGTTTCACCAGGTAGATGCCACCGCTCGACAGGCCGAAGGCGATCATGCTCCCGTCGGGAGACCAGGCCGGTTCGACCGGGCCGGCACCGGGCACCGGCGATCCCGTCAGCTTCCGGACGACACCGCCACCGACCGACAGGGTGTACAGCGCCTGGTCGCCGCCGCGGCGCAGCACGATCGTGTCGGGCTGGGACCAGGACAGGTCGTACGCATCCGTGAGGTCCGCCAGCAGGCGGCGGCCGGAGCCGTCGGCGTTGACCGTGAAGACCCCGCCGGTGTTACGGGTGTAGGCGAGGGTGCGGCCGTCCGGGGAGAACACCGGGCTGTCGGACGAGCCGTCCGGTTCGTCGGTGATCTGCCGGGGGTCGGAGCCGTCCGGCCGGACGCTGATGATCTCGCCGTCGACGCCGGAGTAGGCGACCCGGCCGGCGTCCGGTGACAGTGCCGGGCTGTCGCCCGTGCCGATCTGCCGCTCGGCGCCGCCGGGGTCCACCACGAAGATCGGGCTGTTGTTGATCGGGCCGCCGTCGTACCGTTTGAACACCCGCCAGCCACGTGCCTCTGCCAGCGAACCGTCGCCGACCTGCAGCAGGACGGTGCCGCCCCGCTCGACCCTGGTGCCCGCGGCTGGTTCGGTGCCCAGCACCCGGCCCCGCTGGCCCACGCCGCTCGCCCGGGGAACCCGCTGCACCGTCAGCCCGGCGCGTTCCAGCCTGGTGGCGATCTCGTCGGCGTCCTGTTCCCGGTAGTCGGCGAGGGTGACCGCCTCGGCGGGCCCGCGGCCCGGGTCGGCCGTGGGGCCGCCGGGTCCGGCCGTGACCGGCCCGCCACCCCCGCCGCCGGCGGGCGGGCCGCCTTCACGCCGGCCGAACGGATCCAGCAGCAGCGTCGTGGTGACGGCGGCGGCCAGCAGCGCCAGCGAGCCCAGCGTGACCAGCAGGGCGACGACCGGGCGCCGCGACCACCATGCCGGTGCCGTGGTACTGCCCGCGGCTGCCGGCGTCCAGGTGGTGCCCGTTGCCGACGGCGGGAGTGACGGGGTGAGTGGGGGCGGCGGGAGTGAGGGCGGCGGGACGACGCGGTGGCCGCCTTCGGCCAGGCGCAGCAGGAGAGCCGCCGCGGTGGGACGGGCCGCCGGGTCCTTGCTCATCGCCTGCCGGACGAGCGGGAGCAGTGCCGGGTCGAGGCCGGTGAGGTCAGGCTCCTCGTAGACGACCCGGAACAGGATCACCGGCGTGGCGGCATCTCCGTACGGCATCCGCCCGGTCGCGGCGAAAAGGATCACCCCACCCCAGGCGTAGATGTCGGCGGCGGGCGTCAGCGGACGCCCCAGGGCCTGCTCGGGGCACATGAACGCCGGGGTGCCCAGGATGCCGCCCTCGCGGGTGTGCAGGGACGCCGTCTCCAGCGCCCGGGCGATCCCGAAGTCGATGACCCGGGCCCCGGACGAGGACAGCAGGATGTTGCCCGGTTTGAGGTCCCGGTGGATCAGGTTCGCGCTGTGGACCGCGGTCAGTGCGCTCGCCACCGCCACCGCCAGCCGCTCCAGCTCGGGCGGGGGCAGCGGGCCGCCGCGGCGGACGTGGTCGGCCAGGGTGGGTCCGTCGATGAACTCGGTGACCAGGTAGGGCTCGGCCCCGTCGGTGTCGACGTCGAGCACCTCGGCGGTGCAGAACCGGGCGACCCGTCGCGCCGCCTGCGCCTCGCGCAGGAACCGGGCACGAAACTCCGGATCCCGGGCGAACTCCCGCCGGATGGCCTTCACCGCGACCAGGCGCCCGTCGCCGCCGCGGCCGAGGTAGACCGTGCCCATCCCGCCTGCGCCGAGCCGGCCCACGAGCTCGTACCCGCCGATCCGGGCCGGGTCGGCATCCTCCAGCGGCGCCACCTGTGCGGGGACGTCCGCCATCAACGCTCCCCACCTTGTCCGCCGTGGTCAGAGTCCGCTGCGATCAGCCATTTCCCAGTATGCCGGCCCGGCGCCGGGCTCGGCGGGCCGGATTCTCGCCGGGGGCCGTGACCGGCGCCGGAGCCCGGGCTCCGGCCGGGCCGACGCCGAAGTCGTAGGTCACACCGCTGAGGCGCTCGGACTCGCGCCACAGTCGGCGCTGCTGCTCGGCGTCGCGGGCCCGGGAGCTGGTCCGCGCGGCGGCGGGCAGACCGGTGCTCCCGAACCAGCCGGACGGGCCGTAGTAGTCCCCGCCGCAGGCCGCGGTGTCGGTGGCGGCGCGAAGCGTGGCCAGCGCCCCCATCTGCGGACTCTGGATCAGCCACGACATCACCGGCGCGGCGCGGACGCCGAGGAACACGCGGGCCGGCGGGGTGAGGTTGCGGGTGAGGTCCGTCCGAGCGATGCCGGGGTGGGCCGCCACCGCGAGGGTCGGGGCACCGGCGGCGGCCAGCCGGCGGTGCAGCTCGAAGGTGAACATGAGATTGGCCAGCTTCGACCACGGATAGTGCAGCCGCGGCCGCGACGGGAGCCGGCCACCCGGCCCCGCGGACCGGGGCGCCTCCGGGGAGACCCGCGGAGCCGGCAGGCGGGCCAGCCCCTCCAGGTCGGCCCGGCCGACGAGGTGGACCAGGCTGCTCACCGTGACGATCCGGGACCCCGGGCTGGCCAGCAGCCGGTCCAGCAGGAGACCGGTCAGCGCGAAATGCCCCAGGTGGTTGACGGAGAACGTCGGCTCGATGCCGGCGGCGACAGCGGCAGCGGCGGAGAGATCCCGCGACGGCCTCATCAGTCCGGCGTTGTTGATCAGCAGGTCGAGGCGGGGGTGGGCCGCACGGAGCCGCCCGGACGCGGCCTGCACCGACGCCGGTGAGAGGAGGTCCAGCTCCTCGATCCGAACGTCAGCGTCCGGCGTGTCCTTCCTGATCCGTGCGGCTGCCTGTTCGGCCTTCGTCAGGTCACGGCAGGCCAACACGACCGTCGCGCCGCGCTCGGCGAGGACCGCCGCCGTCTCGTAGCCGAGGCCGGAGTTCCCGCCGGTGATGACGGCGGTGCGCCCCCGCTGGTCCGGCACGTCGGCGAGCCCCCAGCCGGCCTGGGCGCGCATCAGCGCGGCTCGACCAGGACCAGCGGGATCACCCGCTTTGACCTGGCCTGATAGTTCTCGTACCAGCGGGTGTCGGCCACCCGCGGCCACAGCCGCTCCCGCTCCGCCGGCGTGGCGACCCGGGCGTGCATCGGCTGCCACGCACCACCCCGAAGCCGGACGTCGACGTCCGGATGGGCGCAGACGTTGTGGTACCAGTCAGGGTGCCGGTCATCACCGGCGCGCGACGCGACGAGAACGATCGCTTCGCCATCCCGCAACGGCGAGGTGAGCATGATCGTGTGCCGGTTGCCGCTGCGGCGCCCGGTCGTCGTGAGTTCCAGGACGGGCATGCCGCCGGCGCGCCAGCCAAGCCGGCCGCGGGTCGCCTTCGTCAGGAGTCTGTGCGTCGCGTTGAGGGCCTTGAACCCGCGCTCGCTCACCATGCCTGGAGCCTACGGCGCAGGTGGGAGCACCGATTGTCGCCTGGCCGTCGCTGGCACCCGCCTCGGGTGACCCACCGAAGTCACGCCCAGGCGTGACTACTCTCCGGAGTACCGGGAAGACCGTGCGTGCCTGTCACGAGTGTCATCGCGACAACGTCCACCCAACGGTCCGGTCCCGCTCGGGGCCTCGGAGGGGGAAACCCATGAGCTGGTCACGAACGTCCCAGCGCTGTGCCTCACGCGCGTTCGTGCTGACCGCCACACTGACAGCAGCCCTGGCGACGCCAGCGCTGCTCGCCCCGGGCGCGGACGCCGCGCCAGGCGCCACACCCACCCAGACGGCGACTCCGACGGCATCGCCGACCACCAGCCCGACCACCAGCCCGACCGGCAGCCCGACGCAGTCGGGAACCCCCGCGCCCGGTGGGGCCGCCGGCAGCACTCCTGGCGGCGCGGCCGGCAAGTGCCCCACGCTTCCGGACATCCCCGGGCCGCTGCGCAGCTGGGAGGCTGTCGCCGATCTCCCGGAGGCACGCACGCACCTGGCAACGACCACCGCCTGCGACGGCCGCATCTTCGCCCTCGGCGGCGAGACCGGCGGCGCGGGTGGCGGCGCGGGTGGCGGCGCCGGCACGACGCCGACACCGTCGGCCACGCCGTCGGTGAGCCCGACCGCGACCTCCGCCACCGCGACTCCCACGGGCACCTATACCCCGACCGCCACTCCCATGACGCCCACCGGCTCCGCCAGCCCGGACGAAACCCCCGGGGTGCGCCTGACGCCGGCCGCGTACAACAACGGCGGCCTGCCGGGCGGGACGTCCCCCACCAGCACCACCAGCCCCACCAGCACCACCAGCCCCACCGGCTCCCCCAGTCCCACCAGCTCCGCCAGCCCGACCAGCTCCGCGTCGGCGAGCCCGAACGGCGGCGCGGGCGCGCCGGTGAGCACCGTCCAGGTCTTCGACCCGAAGGCCGGCACCTGGTCGGACGCACCGGACCTGCCGACGGCGCGCAGCCATCTGGCCGCCGCGACCGATCCCGACGGCCGGATCTACGCCATCGGTGGCCGTACCGCCGGTAACGGCGGAAACGGTGGCGGCGCGACGGACACCGTCGAGGTCTACACGCCGTCGACCGGCGACTGGACGACCGCTCCGTCACTGCCGAAGCCGATGGCCGACCCCAGCGCCACCCGCGGCACCGACGGGAAGATCTACGTGCTGGACGCCAGCACGCTGGCGATCTACGACCCCGACAGCCGGGACTGGTCGACGGCCGCCGCGCCTCCGTCGGCGAACGCCGCTCCCGTCCTGGCCGGCCTGCCGGACGGGCGGATCCTCGCAGCGGGCGGCATCGAGGGCGGCAACGGCTCCAGCAAGAAGGCCTCGTCCGACGCCTACGCCTTCACTCCGGGTTCCGGTGGGTCGGGCGGCGGCTCCTGGGCGGAGGTCGCCAGCCTGCCGACCGGTGTCGCCGACGCCGCCGGTGCGACCGGCCCTGACGGTCGTGTCTACATCGTCGGCGGTCAGGACGGCGACGGGGACGCCGTCGGCAACACCCAGGTGTTCGCTCCGGACGATGACAGGTGGTCCGCCGGCCCGAGCAGCGCGCTGGCGACCCGGACCGGTCACGGTGCCGCCACCGGTGGCGATGGCCACGTCTACGTGACCGGAGGCTCCTCCGACTCCGGCGCACCGCTGGACACCACCGCGTCGCTGAGCGAGTGACCGACCAGAACGGCCGACCAGAGTGAACATCACATGAAATAAGATCGTCTGTCGGCGTCGTTCCCTGTGGATGTCCACAGGGAACGGCGCCGACACGCATGCCGCCCGCCGCCCCGCCGCCGCCGCCTGATGCTGCTGCCCGGAGGGACGATGTGCTTCGCACCCGAGGTGGATGTCGTGGCGGCCGTCGCGATCGGCGCGGTGGGAGTCGACGCGCTGCGCCACGCCCGCGACCGCGCCTCCCTGCCGCTCGCGGCGCTCCCGGTCCTGTTCGCGGCGCACTCGCTGACCGAGGCGTTCGTCTGGTGGGGGGTGCGCGGGGACTTCGTTGATCGGGGGGCCAGCGCGGCGGCCGAGTCCGCCGCCACCGCGGTCTACCTGGCCTTCGCCCTCGTGATCCTCCCGGTGTACGTACCGGTGGTGATGCTGGCGCTGGAGCGCTCCCCGGCCCGGCGGCGGGCCGGAGCGGCGATGCTGGCCGCGGGCGTGGTGTGCGCCGTCTGGCTGGCGGCCACGCTGGTGACCGGGCCGGTGCGGGCCCGCGCCGACGGGCATCACATCGCCTACACGGTGGACCTGGAGGCGGGCACCGTGCCGATCGCGCTGTACCTGGTGAGCACCTGCGGGGTGCTCCTGCTCTCCAGCCAGCCGTTCCTGCTCCGGTTCGGCGCGGTGAACCTCGTCGCGGTCGCCGCCCTGGCCTGGGTGTCGACCGCCGCCGTGATCTCGCTGTGGTGCCTGTGGGCCGCGGCGGCCAGCGTGTCGGTCGCCTGGCACCTGCGTGCCCGGGCCGGCGCTCCCGCGCGTCCCAACCTCGCAGACGGGTGACATCCTGGACAAAGATGACGACAGAGCACGGTACCGACCCGTACGCGTCGGCCTCCCACACACCGGGCACCGTCCGCGTCGACTTCGTCTACCTGACGGGCACCGGGCGGCCGATCGCGGCCGAGGCGGTGCTGGTCGGCAGCTGGGACCAGGCCGGCCGCCCCGCCGTCGACTGGTCGTCCACCCCGATGGAGCGCTTCACCGCCCAGGACGGCTGCGCCGCCTTCCGTGCCTCCGTCACCCTCGACGCCGCCACCGCGTGGACGGCCGACTGGGGTGTGTCGCTGCACCGTCCCGACGGCTCGCGGGTGTGGGGCATCCCCGCCGAGGTCGCGGACCCGCAGGCTACCGCCCAGGTCCGCCAGATCATGATCGCGCCGGACGGCGGGCCGGTGGCGCGGGCCGAGTTCCGGCTGGCGAGCCACCGGCACAACGGGGCGCGCCGCGTCGTCCAGGGGCCCGGTGCCGAGGAACGGATCCGCTTCCGGATGTGGGCGCCGCATGCCCGCTCCGTGGAGGTGGCCTTCGCCGGGCCGGGCGGCTACATCGCCGACGACGGCCACGGCGAGGACGAGCTCCTCACCCGGCTGCCGATGCGCCGGCTGCCGGACGGCTGGTGGGAGGCCGCCGCGCCCGGCTTCGCCGACTGGGTCGGACGCTGCTACGCCTACCGGGTCGTGCGTGACGACGGGTCGGTGGCCTGGCGGTCCGACATGTACTCGCTGCGCCAGCGCGGCACCGGCGATGTCGACCCGTGCGGTGCCCGCTACGGCGGGCTGGCAGCGGACCTCGACGGGGCCGTGAGCTGCTCGGTCGTCGTCGACACCCGCGAGGACGCGCGGTTCTGGGCGGACGAGTTCGACCCGGCCCGGCCTGTCCCGGACCGGGTGGAGGACCTGGTCATCTACGAGCTGCACGTGGGCGCACTCGGCTTCGGGCACACCGGCGCCGGCACCTTCGCCGACGCGCTGGCATTCCTGGACCACCTCACCGAGCTGGGCGTCAACGCCGTCGAACTGCTCCCGATGGCGGAGTTCAGCGGGACGCGGTCCTGGGGCTACGGCAGCTCGCACCTGCTGGCCGTCAAGCAGAGCGCCGGGGGGCGCGAGGCCCTGCGCGGCTTCGTCCGGGCCTGCCACCAGCGCGGCATCGCCGTCCTGATGGACGTCGTCTACAACCACTACAGCCCGAACGCGCAGCGCAGCGCCTGGCAGGTCGACAGCGTGGCGCCGAGCCGCAACATCTACTACTGGTACGAGGGCACCGAAGCCGACCATCCGCACCCGGACGGTGGCTATCTGGACAACATCTCCTCGGGCTGGGCGCCGCGCTACCACGACGAGAACGTCCGGGCGCTGTTCATCGCGAGCGCGGCGGCACTGCTCGACGACTTCCACATCGACGGGCTGCGGGTGGACCAGACCACCTCGATCCACGCCTACAACAGCCTGCATGCGGACGGCACCGCCGTTCCCGCGGCGAACATCGCCGGCCGCAAGTTCCTGCGCGAGCTGTGCCAGACGCTGCGCATCATCGACCCGCGGGTGATGCTGGTCGCCGAGGACCACTCCGGCTGGGCGGAGGTGACCAGGCCCGCCGAGGCCGGCGGGCTCGGCTTCGACGCCCGCTGGTACGCCGGCTTCTACCATCACCTGATCGGCGACGGCAGGAACGGGCACGGCCACGCCCGGCTGTTGCACACCGCCGGCCGCGGCCAGGGTGGCCCGCTGGCGATGGGCCAGTTCGCCACCGCACTCACCGCGGCGGCAGACCACACAGTGGTCTACACGGAGAGCCACGACGAGGCAGGGAACGCCGAGCAGTCGGCCCGCAACATCCTCGTCGCCGTCGACCACGCTCCCCTGCACGGCGAGACCGCTTGGTACGCGTACGCCCGCCTGCGCTGCGTCGCCGCGCTGGCCCTGCTCTCCCCCGGAACCCCGATGTTCCTGATGGGCGACGAGCTGGGCGCGGCCAAGCCCTACCTGCATGACCGGTTCGCCGAGGCCAAGGAGGATCTCGCCGGGCTGCGGGCCGGCCCCGGTGCCGGGCTGTTCGCCTGCTACCAGGCCCTGGTCACGCTGCGGCTCGGCCAACCGGCGCTGCGCTCCCGGGACGTGGAGATCGTCGGCACCGACGACGCGGCCCGGGTCCTGGCGTTCCGGCGCTGGGCCGGGAACGAGGAGTTCCTGGTGGTGGCGAGCCTGCGGGACGAGCCGGCCCCGGGGTTCACCCTGTCCCATCCGGCACTGTCCGGCCCGCGCTGGCGCCCGGTGCTGACCACCGACGCCGCGCCGTTCGGGGGGCGGGCCGCCGGCACGGGCGGGCGGGCGCTGTCACCCCGCGGGGACACCGTCCGGCTCGACCTGCCCACCCTCGCCGTCCAGGTGTTCCACCGGCGCGAGCGGCGCGGCCTTCTCGGCTGGTTCGGCCCGCGCGGCCGGGGCGGCCGGGGCGGCCGGGGCGGCTCCCGCCGATGAGGGCCCCCGCGCGGGCCGGCCGGGGGAAGCTGGGCAGATGGAACGCTTCGTCTTCTGCTCCCGCGGCTGCCAGCACTGGGGCGCGCTCGGCGCGGCGGGTGTGCTGCTGCGCGCGGCCGCCGCGGACGCCGCGGACGAGCCGCAGTACCTGCTCGTCCTGCGCCATCCACGGTCGCACCAGGGCGGCACCTGGGCACTTCCCGGCGGCGCACTCCTGCCCGGCGAGTCAGCGCTCGACGGCGCGCTGCGGGAGGCGGAGGAGGAGCTCGGGCCGCTGCCGCCGCACGTCCCCCGCGGGCTCGCGCCCGCCCACGAGTACGTCGACGACCACGGGGCCTGGGCCTACACCACGGTCGTGCTGCACGTGGAGACCGTGTTCGAGCCCGCGGCGGCCAACTGGGAGACCGCCGACTGGGCCTGGGTGTCAGCCAGCCAGGCCCTCGCGCTGCCGCTGCTGCCGGCACTCCGCGCGGCCTGGCCGGCCCTCACCATCGCCCGCTGACGCTGGCCGCGCCGGGACTCAGCCCGCCGCACGCAGCGGTTGCCCGCAGATCGGGCCGGTACCAACCGGCTCGAAGGCGTCACCGCCGGGTGAGATGCGGACGAAGTCGGTGCACGGGTCCATCGCCCGCTCGGGTGCCGAGAAGTCGATCTTCTGGTTGAGCAGACCGGCACCGTCGTAGGAGGTGATCCCACGCATGCCCTGGATGAACGACGCCCGCGTCGGGCACCCGTCCTGCGTCTCCAGACCGCGTACGAACATGTCCGCGGCGATGTAGCCGTAGATCGAGCTGAGCTGGGTGGCCGGCTGCATCTCCGGCGCGTAGGTGTTCATGGCCGACAGGTAGCTGGTCTGGGCGGGCAGCTTCCGCTCGATGGCGGTGAAGCCCACCGGAGCGTAGGTGCCGGCCAGCGCGCGGGCGGTCTCGGTGTTGAGCAGGCTCGCGTTGTAGGCCATGGGCGAGACCGCCACGGTGAACGGGCGCCCCGCCTCCGACGCCTTGGCCAGCGCGCCCGTGTAGATGTCGAAGGGGGTGAGCGAGATGATCGAGTCCGCTCCGCTGCGGACGATCCGGTCCACCAGCTGAGGGCTGTAGGTCGTGGCGTTGGTGTCCATGTACGCCACCTGGACGCCGGCCGCCTCCAGACTCCTGCGTGCCGCCTCGGCGTACAGCCGGGCCGACGTCGTGATCGACGTGGCGACGACCGCCGCGCTGGTACCGCCCTGAGCACTGACGAAGGTGCCCAGTGTCGTCGTCGCGTCGGAGTCGTCCAGCAGGTAGGCGAGCGGGAACATGTTGCTGTTGTCGGCCCAGATCGGCTCGTCCGCGACCCCCAGGACGGGAACGCCCTCCTCGTGGAGCAGCCCGGCGGACTCCTGGGAGTACGCCGTGTACTCCAGGACGGCGAACACGTTGTCGCGGAGCAGGTCACGGGCGGCCTGCACGTTACCGGCCGGGGTGAACTTGTCGTCGCGCCAGACCGTCGTGATCTGCCGGCCGTCGACGCCACCCGCGGCGTTCGCCGCCTTCAGGCGGGCCTCGACACCGAACCGGTAGCCGGTGAACTCCGGCGAGAGCAGGCCGGTGTCCGGGTACAGGATCCCGACCGTGACCTGGTCGTCCGTGACCCCCGGCGAGCAGGTGTCCGCCGTCGCCTCGACGCTGGTGGACCCCCCGGAGCCGCAGGCGGTGGCCATGACGGTCGTCATCACGGCCGTCACCACCGCCGCGCCAGCCGACTGCCGCCGACCGAACCTCTTCCCCAACACCAGCACAGATCCACCTTCCAGATTCCGCATCGTCCAGGAAAACGGACAGCGTTGCCCTCACCCGCGCGCCAGCCCGCACCAGATACGGGTGACAGAGCAGGAAGGTGCGCGTCCGGGCAGGCCCCGAGGCCTTGTCGACCGGGGCCGCCAACAGCTGGCAGAACGAACATACCGACCTCCTGACTGCCCCCGATCGGACGGCCTCACCTAGCCGACCGGCAGGCCGGCCGGACCGCGACACCCACCCGGGCGACCCCCTCGACCCCACCCAGAACTCACTAAAAGATCACAAGAAACACCATTGCTCGCAAACCTCATCGCCGCGTTGGCATCTCAACGCCAACCAGCGGAACTTCCGCAACGGCCGCACCGCCCGGCCAGCACCCGCCGCAGGCCGGGCGTAATGCGACGCGCATCACCCGAAAGCTTCCCGGTGGCAACACGACGGTCACGGTGGCGTACGAAGCAGACACTCCACGGGTTTCCCGCGCCGGACGGGAAGGAGCTTCCTACCAGCAGTGTTGACTCACTGCATGTCGTTGACTGGTGAATACGAACCGAGCCCGAGCGAGTGGGTGCGCAAGCAGGTCGAGGAGTACGAGAGCTCCGGAGGGACCCGTGGGACGGAGCTGCGGGGCGTGCCAGTGATCATCCTGACCACGGTCGGCGCGAAGTCGGGCAAGATCCGCAAGAGCCCGTTGATGCGGGTGGAGCACGACGGCCGCTACGCGGTCGTGGCGTCCCTGGGCGGCGCGCCGACGCACCCGGTCTGGTACCACAACGTCCTCGCCCAGCCGCTCGTCGAGCTGCAGGACGGCCCGACCCGGCAGGACATGACCGCGCGTGAGGTGACCGGCGAGGAGAAGGCTCTCTGGTGGGAGCGCGCCGTCGCGACCTGGCCCGACTACGCCGAGTACCAGAAGAAGACCGACCGGGTCATTCCCGTCTTCGTGCTGGAGCCCGCCGGCGGCAGCTGACATCCGGCGGGGACGGTCAGCCCGGCGCCCGACTCGCCGCGAGCGTGCCGGCGACCGCCGCGGCGACCAGGCGCGCCAGCCGCGGCGAGGCCCCGCGGCGAAGGCGGACCTGCATCGGCTCCGGGGCGACCGCCGGCAGGTCCGCCCGCCGCTCCAGGCCCTGCGGCGGCGGGCCGACGTCCGCGAGCAGGGCCACCCCCACCCCGGCCCGGGCCGCGTGCAGCAC
>NZ_JBFLUG010000151.1:0-16676 GCF_041008525.1 Parafrankia sp. FMc2
ACCCCCGCGTCGTCCGCCGGGCCAACCGCACCCCATTCCCCACCAAGAAGCCGATCGACAGACACCTCACAGGACCACCACCCTCGGTCGTCACAGTACTAACCCGAACCTAAAGTTCCTGGTATTGCCCCACGGCCACCCGCCTGGTCGGCGTCGAAGACGCAGACCGCGGAACCGCGGGCTCCCCCCACCACGTACCGATCACCTCGGCAGAGGCGGGCCTGGACAGGCCGAGCTGGGCGAGGACAGAGGACTTGACATCCTCCCCTCCCTGAAGAGAGGGGATTCCCGGACCTCGCGATACGGGTTCCTGATTCACTGACAGATGCCTCCCCGCTCTAGGAGCGGAGTGGTCTCACTCCGTCTCCACAGGCTTTCACGGCGAGCCCCGCCGCGAGTATGTTCCTGGCCGCGTTCACATCCCGGTCGTGGTGCGCGCCACACCGGTGGCACGTCCACTCCCGGATATCCAGCGGCAACGATCCGACCAGCGCCCCACACACCGAACACGTCCTGGACGACGGGTACCACCGATCGATGGCGATAACCGTCCGCCCATACCAGCGGGCCTTGTACTCCAGCATGGCCCGCAGATCCCGCCACCCCGCGTCCGAGATCGCACGGGCAAGGCTGTGACTGCGGACCATGTTCCGAACCGCCAGGTCCTCGACAACCACCACTTGGTTCTCGCGGATGATCGCCGTGGACAGTGCGTGCAGGCCGTCGCGGCGACGGTCCGAGATCCGCCCATGGATCCTCGCGACCTTCGCGCGGGCCCTGGCCCGGTTGCGGGAGCCCTTCTGCCTGCGGGACAGGTCCCGCTGCGCGCGGGCGGGTCGTTCCCGGTCGCGGCGCTCGTGTCTCGGGTTCGCGGCCTTCTCTGCGCTCGACAGGGTGACCAGCGACGACACACCCATGTCGAGACCCACCGCCGCACCCGTCGCAGGCAGGTCGGACACCACGTCCTCGACGAGGATCGACACGTGGTACTGGCCGCGGGAGTTCCGCGACACGGTGACCTGCGACGGGTCGGCCCCCTCGGGCAGCGGCCTCGACCAGACGACCTCCAACGGCGCCGACTGTTTCGCCAGCGTCAGCCTGCCATCCCGGAAGGCGAAGCAGGTGCGGAAGTAGGTCGCCGAGTCGGTCGCCTTCCCCTTCTTCTTGAAGGAGGGGTAGCCGGCCCGCTTCTGCCAGAAGTTGACGTACGCCGTCTGCAGGTGGCGCAACGTCGCCTGCAGCGGCCCCTTCGACGGCTCGGCGAGCCACAGCGTGCCCGGGTCGCGTTTCCACCCGGTGAGCATCCTGTCGGTCTCGGCGTGGCTGACCCGGCGCTGTTCCAGGGCCCATGCCCGGTGCCGTTCGGCCAGTGCCCGATTGTAGACGTAACGGACACAGCCAAACGTCTTCGAAAGATTCTCCGCCTGTTCCGGATTCGGGTGGAAGCGGTAGCGATATGCCCGCTTCACCACCCGAATCCCCATAGCCGGCAGAATACATCACGCCACTGTCACCTTGACGCCGGAGTCGATGCGCTAACCCCGCCCTGAAGGACGGGGCCTGCGCGCTACCTTTCTCGGTCACTGCCGCCTCCACCGACCGCCTAATCGGCCGGAACCCGCCTGGTCGGCTGACGGCCACCGAAGTCGAGGGCATCCGGCACTGGCTTCGCCGTCTGATCGACCTCTGACGAAGTCGTTCAGGCCGACAGGTGGAGCGGGAGACTCGCCAGGCCCCGCAGGATGATGTGCGGGCGGTAGATAAGAGCGCCGCCAGCCGGCGAATCCTCGGCCAGGGTGATGGAGCGCGTCCGCTTCAGCAGCGCGCGGAAGGCGATGTCCGCCTCCAGCCGGGCCAGCGGCGCGCCGAGGCAGTAGTGAATACCGACACCGAACCCGAGATGGCGTCGGGCCCCGGCGGAACTGGTGTGGCGGGCGGCGAGGAACCGGTCCGGCTCGGCGAACGCGGCCGGGTCGCGGTTGGCGGCGCCGATCATGATGACGGCGCCGTCGCCGCGGGTGAACCGGTACCCGGCTATGTCGGCGTCCTGCAGGATGGTGCGGGCGAGGAACTGCACCGGCGGGTCGTGGCGCAGGGTCTCCTCGACGGCGGAGCCGACCAGCCACGGATCGGCCCGCACGTCCGCCAGCTGGTCGGGGTTGCGCAGCAGCGCGAGGATGCCGCCGCTGATGAGGTTCACGGTCGTCTCGTGGCCGGCGACGAGAAGCAGGGTGCACAGTTCGAGCAGTTCCCGCTCGGTGAGCATGTCGCCGTCGTCGTGGATCTCCACGAGGCGGCTGAGCAGGTCCACGCGCGGTTCTCTGCGGCGCCGGACGATCAGGTCGCGGAAGTAGTCGTCGAACGCGGCCGTCGCCGTGTTGCAGGCGGCCTTGTCCGCGACGGTGAGCAGGTAGGCGGGGTCGAGGCCGCGGCTGAGGGCGTCCGCCCATCCCCCGAACAGCTCCTCGTCCGCGGTCGGGACGCCGAGCAGCAGGCACATCACCCGTAGCGGCAGCGGGCGCGCGTAGGAGGCGACAGCGTCGATCCGGCCCTGGTCGATCGCCTGGTCGAGCAGGGTGTGCGCCACGGAGGTGATCTCCGGGACGAGGGCTTCGATGACGGCCGGGGTGAACGCCCTGCCGACCAGTCGCCGCAGGCGGGTGTGGTCGGGCGGGTCGGCACGCAGCAGCGAGCCGAGCCCGTCCTCGGCGACCCCCCGGTAGCTGATGCCGGCGCCGTACCCGTGCCCGGTCGCCGGATGGGCGAGCACCGCCGACGCCTCGGCAAGACGGGTCACCAGCGTGATCGTGCGGCCGGCCATCTCGTCGGGCACGAAGGCGGCGGCCTCCCGGAACTCCCGGTAGCGCGGATAGGGGTCCGCCAGGCGGGTCGCCGTCATCGCGCCCACCAGCCCGCCAGGACCGACCGTGGACGTCTCCGCGCCGCTCACCGTGGTCACAGACCATCTCCTCCGCCGAAGTTCGCACCGCACGGTGGCTCCAGAATCCCGCCCCGACGGCACGGGATGGGAGAAAACCGCTCGTCTCCGACCCGGCGGCGGCCGGTTCCCATTGTCCGATTGGAGTACTGCGCGGAGGCCGCGCCCGACCTGGTCGCCGCCATGGACGGCTCGATCGGGCACGGCCTCCGCTTCCTTCGGGGAGATGTTCCAGGTGAGGAGCTCCGGTTCGGCTGGTTCCTACCAGCCCCAGCCACGTCCCCAGCCGCCGCGGTTCCAGCCCCAGCCGCCCCAACTGCCCCAGCCGTGGCCCCAGCCCCAGCCCCGGTTCCAGCCCCAGAAGAAGGTCCCGGTGACATCCTGGAAAGATCCTCGCGCCGAGATCGACGGCGCCTCGTACCTGCGCTTCATCATGGCCTCCTCGTTCCAGGCTCGCGATCGTCGGTGGCCGCTTGGTCGAGACCGCGTCACGGCCGCTCGCCTGACCGGCGCGACCGGACACGTTCACCCGAGCCCGGGGAGCATTCCTGCCACCACTCTCCATCGTGTCCCCGTCCGCTTCAGTGCAGGTTCAGTAAGGGTTCATCACCCTGCGTCCGAGCCGGCCGTGCTGCTGGAACGGCGCCACGCAGCGGCGAGCAGGAGCACCGGCAGACCGGCGCAGCCGAACAGCACCGTCGGGCCCGCCCACACCGATCCCGCGGCCCAGAAACCGAACACCCCCACCGAGGCGATCTCGGACACGGACCCCGCCAGCGAGGTGACCGTTGCCCGGGAGGAGTCCGGAACGACCTGTTGCAACCGGGTGTCGGCCTGCACCGCCGCCCACTGCAGCACCCCGAACGCGACCGCCACACCGACCAGCCCGACAGGCGTGGCGCTGAGCGCACCGACAGCCAGGGCGCATCCCCCGGCGGCCAGCACCCACCCGGCGTGGCGGGTTCCGCGATCGGCCAGCCAGGCACCGACGGCGGTACCGGCAAGCATGATCCCGTAGCCGGCGGGGACGAGGGACGGTGGGAGTCCCATGTCGGCGACGAGCAGGGGCAGGTACTCGTCGAGCGTGAGAATGGCTGCCAGGCCGGCCACCATCGCGACGGCAGCCCGTGTCGCCGCCGAGCGGCGCAGAGCCGCCAAGCCCTGCCGGAAGACCCGAAGCGACCCTGTTGCCTGCTCGCCGCCGACACGCGAACACGCCTCCCGGCCACCGTCCGCCGCGTCGCCGGCCTCACCGGCCTCACCAGCCTCACCAGCCTCACCAGCAGGCATGGTGGTGCGGGTGTCGGGCAAAGCCAGGGCGAGAGCAGCGGCCGTCAGAGGTGCGGCGACGCTCGCCAACCCCACCGTGACGAACCCGGCCACGGCCAGCACCGGGCCGGCCACCACGGCCGCGACCAGCGCTGACACGGTGCCGACGGCCTCAGCGCGGCCTGTCAGCCGGGGGTAGGCGTCCACCCGGCCCAGCGCCGTGAGCTCGGCGTGGATGTAGGCCTGCCAGGTACCCGACCGCAGCGACCCGCCGATTCCCCACAGCACGAACCCGGCGGCGAAAGCACCGTAGCCAGGTGCCAGAGTCCAGAGGGCGAACCCGGCGGCTGTCAGCAACGGAGAGAAGACCAGCAACAGCCGGCGCGACACCAGGTCTGCCAGCACACCCGAAGGAACCTCGGTGAGGAACGCCGTCAGCGACCACAGCGCGAACAGCGACGAGACAGCGGCCGGTGACAGGCCATGCTCGACGAAGAGCAACGCATACAGCGGGTAGAGGAGGACCGCGTCCTCACACGCCGCATACGCGTACAGCCGGCGGGCCAGGCCCGCCTCAGCAGCGGAACATCCGTGGGATCAACGTCGTCGGCGTCGCATGACACCCGATCCTAACGCCATGGCCGGCACTGGCCAGCCGATGACGGGATCCCCGCCGCGATGAGTTCCGGCCGGGTCGTGGGTCTGTTCTGGTGACCGTTGTCACGCGTCGTACGACGCGGCCCGGTACGAGACACCACGGAGGACACCATGACGACCATCCCCGGCGACCCGGCCACCATGCTGGCAGGACGCCCGCCCGTCGTTGACCTGGCCACCTGGCAGGCCGCCCGGGACGAGCTCCTGGTCCGCGAGAAGGCCCACACCCGCGAGGGCGACGCCCTCGCCGCCGCCCGCCGCCGGCTGCCGATGGTGGAGTTCGACGGGACGGTGCAGGTGGTCGGCGCCGACGGCCCGGTCCCGTTCCTGGACCTGTTCCAGGGTCGCGACGAGCTCGTGGTCTACAAGCACATGTGGTGGGACGGCGCACCGCACCAGGGGCAGTGCGAGGGCTGCACCATGATGGCCTGGCACCTCAGGGACGCCGTCTACCTCAACGCCCGAGGCGTCTCCGCCGCGATCGTCACGACGGGCCGGTGGGACGAGGTGGCCTCCTACGTCGCCTTCATGGGCTACACCCAGCCCTGGTACTCGGTGCGCGACCTGGACGAGCCGGTCGGCGGCGCCATGGGCTACCTCACCTGCTTCCTGCGCGACGGCGACCGCGCGTTCCTCACCTACTCCACGACCGGCCGCGGCAACGAGCCGGCCAACGGCTCCTTCGCCCTGCTCGACCGGACGCCCTACGGCCGCGGCGAGGCGTGGGAGGACAAGCCCGAGGGCTGGCCCGAGGGGCGCCACGCCTGCTGGTACTGGCGCTCGGACGCCGACGGGAACGCCACCTGGGGCCCGACCAGCCGCCCTGTGCCGCAGTGGACCCGCCCCGCCGCACCCCCTGTGGAAACCCTCGGCCGACAGGGCCAGTGCCGCTGACACGTCCGCACCCGCACCCGCACGCGTCCGTCCCCGCCCCGCGTGGACGTGGACCTGGGCCTGGACCTGGACCTGGACGCGGCGCTGGGGCTACGCGGCGCTGCGTGAAGGTGTACTGGCGGCGGGTGTACTGGCGGCGGCCGGCGAGGCGGAGGCAGCCAGGGTCTCCAGCAGGTCGGCGGCCTTCTCCTCCCGCCCGGCAGCCTCGATCTCGGCCTGGAGGCGGCGGGCCTTCATGGCGTAGCGCGGGTCGGCCAGGACCTTGCGGACGGCTGTGCGGATCTGTTCCCCCGACGGTGTCTGGGTGCGCAGGTCCACGCCGACCCCGGACCACGCCACCCGTGCGTTGACCTCGATCTTGTCCTCGGTCCTGCCGGCCGCGACGATCGGCACGCCATGGGAGAGCGCGAGCTGTGTCCCGCCGTAGCCACCGTTCGTCAGGAAGACGTCCACGTGCGGCAGGAGCTCGTCGAAGGGGATGAAGCGCTCGGCGTGGGCGTTCGGCGGCAGGGTCCCGAGCGCAGCCGGGTCGCCGCCGCCGGTCACGGCAACGACCAGGACGTCCTCGCCGGAGAGGGCGTCGATCGCCGGGCGGAGCAACTGCTCCGCGTCGGTCGCGACAGTGCCCTGGTTCACCAGGACGACCTTGCGCCCCGAGCTGAGCTCGTCCCACCAGGCCGGAGGGATCCAGCTCGGGTCGCCCAGCGGGCGCGGCGGCCCGACGAAGCGCACCTGGGGCGGCAGGTCGGTCACGGCGTACTCGAATCCGGGCGGGCTGAACTGCAGGTACAGCCGGGATGCCAGCGGATACTCGAACAGCACGTCCGAGGTGGCAGGCAGGCCAAGCCCGCGCCGGATGGCGTTGACCTCCGTGCTCATCGACCGGAAAACGATCCGGCGCATGACCTGTTCGAGGACGCGGTTGCGGATCCGCCCGGGCAGGGTGGCGGACGGCGCGAGCCCGAGGCCGAACGGGGCGAGTTCCCGGCTGGGGAAGCCGAGCACGGAGATGCCGAAGCCGGCGAACACGGGTCCGCCGAGTTCCTGGATCAGTGGCGCGGCAATGAACGCGGTGTCGCCGACAATGACGTCGGCGGGCTCCAGGTCGAGGAGGGCCCGCAGATCCCGGACGTGGGTACGCGTCGGCCGGGCGAACCCGTGCACCATGTCGAACTGCAGCTTGCGCAGCCCGGACGCCTTTCTCCGCTCGGGAAACCGGCCGTCAAGGCCCGCGACACTGAAATCGTCACGAGGGTCACTCATCGGATGGAATGTCGCGCCGGTGGCCGTGATGGCGTCGGCGAAGCCCGAACCGGCGTACCACCGGACGGTGTGCCCACGATCCACCAGCGCCCGCGCAATCGGATAGGCCGGCGCCGTGTGGCCCATGGCAGGAGTGGTGGCAAACAGGAATCGAGCCACGAGAACGTCACCTTTCGGCGCAGGCGGTCGTGGCCACGCGTTGATGGTCACGGCTGGGAACGGGCCGCCCTCCGATGGCAGGGCCCCTGCGAGCAGAATGCCTTCTGGCCGACGAGGCATCCACCGAATGTAAGGTGCGCGACGCTCAGAAAGTCAGCTCGGCCCAGGTGATGACGATCGGGATGGGATTCATGAGCTCAGGTGGGCTGCCGGCCTCGTCCTTCATGACGGTGCCGAGATGCTTGTAGCGCATGCTGGCCCGGTCGAGCGCGAAGCGTTCGATGCTGGTGACGCCGTCGCTGTCGAGCCGGGTGATCCAGTAGTGCGGGATACCTGCCCGGGCGTACTCGCCCAGCTTGTCGGTGGTGTCCTGGGTTTCCGAACCGGGCGAGACTATCTCGACGACGAGCAGGGCGTGCTCGGCCCGGAGCCGTTCACCACCGGCCCGGTCAAGGCAGCGGTAGAGGATGACGTCAGGCCGGCGGTTGAGCAGGGGGACGTCGCGCAGCCGCAGGTCGACGTCGTTGTTGACCGTCAGACAGCCGTACCGGCCGGACCTCGTCGCCTCCTGGGCGTGCCGTTCCAGCAGGTTGGCCAGCCGCCGCCCGGCCGTCTGGTGTTCCGGGGTCGGCGCCTCGCAGAAGATGACGTAACCGTCGACGATCTCGATCGCCCGGGCGATCTCCTCCGGCAACGCCTCGTACTCGGCGGCCGTCACCCGAGCTGGCTGCGGGCGCAGACCACGCAGCCAGCTGTCCTCCGGCAGTGCCGCTGTCACCATCGCCTCCTGAGTGGACGAACCGTGGCACGTCTCAGGACGTCGGTCGGCCGCGACTGCCCGCCTCCAGCGTAGATCCATGCTGGCCTCCGTGGTGCACCAGGGAGGCCTCGGTCAACGCAGAGCCCACAGGCGGATCTTCGCGTCTCCGCTGCCGCTGGCCAGGAAGCGTCCGTCCGGCGAGAAATCAACGGACCACACGGAGTCCTCAGGCCCCGCGAGCGGATCCACCGCACTTTCGCGCAGTTCAACAGGCTGGAGAATGTCCCACAGCCGGACCAGACCGTCGTTGCCGCCTTCGGCCAAAGTCGTTCCGGCCGGTGAGAACGCGAGGGCTGAGATCCGGTTGGTGGTATGGCCGGTTGACGAGGCGACCGGCTCACCGGGGGCGGTGGGGTCGGTGATGTCCCACAGCCGCAGGGTGCGGTCGTCTCCGCCACTGGCCAGGAGCTGCCCCTCCGGTGAGAAGGCTACTGCCCAGACAGCGTCTCCGTGGCTCCTTGTGGCCGCTTCCCACGCTTGGGGGTTCTCTCGGTCGGTGAGGTCCCACAGGCGCACGGTGTGATCGTCGGAGGCGCTGGCCAGCACCCGGGCATCCGACGAGAAGGCCAGTGCGCGCACGATGCCGCCGTGCCCGGGCAGCGGCTGGTCGAGGAGCCTGAAGGCGGCCGGGTCGCTGATGTCCCACAGCCGGACGGACAGGTCCTCGCCGGCCGTGGCGAGAACCTGCCCGTCCGGCGAAAGCGCGACCGCGTGGAGCGGATTCTCCGGGTCAGCCAGTGAACTCCGTGGACTGCCGAACGGCTTCGGCCTGTCAGGGGTGCGCACATCCCACAGCCGGGCGGCTCCGTCCAACCCGCCGCTGGCCATGATCGGCCGGTCGGCGGCGAACACCACCGAGTGCACCGCGGCGTCGCCCAGCTCCAGCGGCTGACCAAGAAACCGGTGGCGGTTGACGTCCCACAGCCGCACCGTGCCATCGCCACTGGCACTCGCCAGGACCCCGCTCGTCGGGGAGAAGGCGACCGAGAACACCGACTCGGAATGTCCCACCAACGGGGCGAACCGCTGATCGGCGCCCTGCACCCGACCGGACCACACCTCTGCCGTCGGGGGGTCGGAGGTCTCGGGGCCCTGGCCGGGCCGGGCGGAACCCTGCCCCGGCCTGTCCTTCGTGCTCAGCAGAACTGCCCCGACGGTCGCACCCGCCGCGACGGGCCCGGCGAGCAGAAACAGGCCCCGCCGCGTCGGCAGACCGGCTCCAGGCCACCGCCCGCGCGCCCCGGCACCGGCAGCAGCACCGGCACCGGGAGCTGGCGCGTCCTCGCCCGTCTCCGCCGGTGGGGAGGCGCGAGGACGCTCGGGCGCAGGTGGGCCCGGCACGGGGTGGTCCGGCGCCCGCTCAGCGGTTTCCGGGACGGATGAGATCGTCTCCTCGGTGGCCGGCCGGATGAAGACCTTGTTCTCGGGAAACCGTCGGCCGGCCGCCTCAAGGATGCGCTCACGCCCCTGCGCGAGAACTCCGGCCCGGAGCAGCCGGTTGACCTCCTGCCAGAAGACCTGTGCGCTGACCTGCCATATCGGCAGGATCGCCCGCCCAAGCCCCGCTTCTTCCAGAAGCTGCCGCACGGCGACTTCGTTGTCGAAGAATGTCGCGAGCTCGCGTATCTCCCGCTCGTTCAGCGTGTCCACTGCCGTGCCCCCGCCCGTGACCCGACCGCTATCCTTCTGCAATCGTTGCAGCTTGCTCGCAGGCAATCATCAAATCGGTGCCGGGAAGCATGCCTCAGATGCGCGCGCCCTTCTCCAGGTTGCAGCGGCGACACAGCAGCTGGAGGTTGTTCACACTGGTCGCGCCGCCTCGGCTGTGTGGGATGACGTGGTCGAACTCCAGGTACTCGGTCGCGCTGCACTGCACGCAGGCGCCCCTGTCGCGCTGCCAGACCTCCGCCTTCACCGCCTGCGGGACGGCGCGGCTGTCGCGTCCGCGGGGTGCGATCACCAGCCGCCGCGCGACGCGCAGCACACCGGAGAGGACGGCGGCCGCGTACTCCGGGTCGTCGACGCGGTAGATGCCGCCGCCGCGGGCCGTCGTCGCCGAGATGTCGACGGTTCCGTAGCCCCCGGCGACCGCGACCACCTTTGTCCAGGCGAGTTCCGTGCCCGCACCGGTCTGGGCGAGGAAGCGGAGCTTGCGGTTACTGGCGACGAGGCGTCCAGGGGTGTGCCGAGGGCCGCTGGCAAGATGGCGCACCTGCACCACGCTCACGTCCAGGTGAACGATCTCGTCCAGGTCGAGGTGCAGGGTCGGTGCCGTCACCCGGGGCAGCTCGCCGTTGCGGATGCGGGAGAGATCGAGGCCGCGCTGCAGCCGCTCACGCATCATCCCGACCGCGGGGTGCCCGATGCCCAGGCGGCGGACCTCGTCCTCGAAGAGCGTGAGCTCGTGCTCCTCGATGATCTCGTCGGCGAAGGCGAACGTGACGAGCCGCTGAAGATAGCCCAGCGCCACGGACTGGAACACTTCCTGACCGGCGGCTTCGGGGATGCACTGGAAACGCAGCTCGGCCCAGAAATCCTCGAGGGTGGAAGCTCCCGGGCCGGCTTCGACACCCGCCGAGAGGCGGCGACGCCAGTCCGCGAGAATGCCGCGGATGGCGTCCTCACAGAGCGCGCAGGGCACCGGCCCGAGAAAGAGTCGGCGGCGTTTCGCGGCGCCGCAGCGACCGCAGGTGGTGTCTGATTCCGTGAACTGCCCGCGGGTATGGGCGCTCCAGGTGTCGCCATCCCACCACCGCAGACCGCCGCCCGCCTCCGGGTCGGGATACCAGTCGGCGCGGCGATGGACGCCGCCGCTGCGGTTCGGCTGTGCGGGCGCGGGCGCGGGCGCGGGCGACGCCGCGGGCCGGGGCGGCACAGCGGGCCCGGACCCGGGTCCGGGTGTCCCTCGCGAGGCCGGCCCAGCCGCGCCACGCGGCGGCTGCGGCGCGGCCGGCGCGGCCTCCGGCTCCTCGACGGAGATCCCGAAGCTTCTGGCCAGGCCAGCCAGGCCGCTGTCCCAGCCCTGGCCGACCGCGCGGAACTTCCAGCCCGTTCCCCGCCGGTACAACTCACCGAAAACCATGGTGGTCACCGGCTCCGAGGTGTCCGGCGCGAACTCGGCAAGCGGCGAGCCGTCCTCGCCGTAGACCTCGAGGAGCAGCCCGCCGACTCCGGCGAACGTGCCGTCGTCGACCGAGCCCGCGATCACCACGGTGGCGATCTCGGCCTCGATCCGGCCGGTCTCGACGGTCAGTGTCGCCCCGGTACCGGCGGAGCCGGCCGCACCGACGCTCGCGAGGCTGACGGAGCCGGACCGGTGACGCGGCTGGTTGTAGAAGACGAAGTCATCATCGGAGCGGACCTGGCCCGCGCTGTTCACCAGGACGGCGCAGACGTCGAGGGACTCGCCGGACGCAGAGGAAACCACAGCACGGACGGTCTCCGCGGCAATCGCCACGTTGGCACCTTTTGACAACCTCTGCGCAACGACCATCAGTTCCCCCACCGAAAATCCAATACCACATGGGGACACCGACGGCGTTACACACAGCTCGGCCAGATGGCCGTCCCCGTGGCTGACCGACAGATTATGCCTGAGGGGAAACAGGAACGGGGCGGAGAACCCGCCCCGTTCCGTGGCGCCACAGCGCGTTTCCGGTCCCGAGCTGATCCGCTCGGGACCGCGGAACGCGGAACGCGGACGGTGGACAGCCGGTCAGGCCGTCAGGCCGTCAGGCCGGGACGGGGATCCGCTCGGCGCCGGCGCGAAGGGCAGGGATCAGTTCCCTGCCCCATTCGACGACGTCCTCATACGGGTCGAAGCCGCGGATGAGGAAGGTGTCGACGCCGATCTCGTGGTAGCGCAGCAGCGCGTCGGCGACCTGCTGTGCCGTCCCGACATGACCGGAGGAGTTGCCGCCCGGGCCGGTGAGCGCGGTGACGCCGAACCACAGCCGCTCGTCGTGGACCTGTTGGCGGGCGGCGACGTCCTGGAGTCGGTTGGAGGCCACCGAGTTCGTCATCCCCCAGGCCCGGGCGGTGGGGTCGCCGGTCGATGCGAGCCGCCGGCGGGTCTCGGCGGCGATCGCGTCCGCGCGGGCCCAGGCGGCGTCCTCGGTCTGCGCGATGATCGGCCGGGTGGAGAGGCTGAAGCGCAGGGTGCGCCCGTGCCGGGCCGCTTCGGCACGTAGCAGTGCGATCCGTTCCGCGGTCTGCTCGAGCGGCTCACCGAAGAGCATGTAGACGTCCGCGTGCTGGGTGCCGACGGCGACCGCGGCGTCGGACTGCCCGCCGAAGTACAGCGGGATGCCCGCCGGGGTCGCGGGCCTGGCGGTGCTGTAGGCGCCTTCGAACCGGTAGAAGCGTCCCTCGTGGTCGAACGGGGCGTCCGAGGTGAGGGTCCGGCGCAGCACCTGCATGAACTCGGCGGTGCGCTCGTAGCGGGTGTCGTGGTCGGCGAAGTCGCCGTCCCGGCGCTGGTCGGCGTCGCTGCCGCCGGAGATGTGATGGATGGCGACCCGGCCGCCACCGCTCAGGTGGTCGAGGGTGGCGAGCTTGCGGGCGACCAGGGTGGGCGCGACGAAGCCCGGCCGGTGCGCGATGAGCACGCCGAGCCGCGCGGTGTGCGCCAGGACGTGGCCGGCGACGGCGAAACCGTCCGGGCCCGTCGCGCCGTAGCCGATGAGGACACGGTCGAAGCCGGCCTCGTCGTGGGCCTGGGCGAACCGGGTGAGGTAGGCGGTGTCCACGACGGGCCCGTCGTAGAACGACCCGCGGGTCTCGGACGCCTCCTTGGTCGCCACCATGCCGAGAATCTCGATGGTCATCCTGCTTCAGCTCCCTGTCGTGTCAGCGTCGACGGCGGACGGCGGACGGGCAGGCCGGCGGGCAGGCCGGCCGGCGGTGCCTCAGGCCTGAGCGGTCGTGGCGACGGGAACCGCGGGCGGCGGCGGGGTGAGGTCGCGGTCCGCGGTCTGCTCGTGGACGAGCTTCACCAGCGAGCCGTAGTCGCGGGCGTCGGCGACGGGGTCGAAGCCGCGGATGAGCAGCGTGGAGACACCGACGTTCACGTAGTCGACGAGGGCTTCGGCGACCTGCTCGTAGCTGCCGACCAGCGCGGTGGAGTTGCCGACGGCGCCGGTGGCCTTCGCGATGGCCGTGAACAGCCGCTTGTCGTGGACGTCCTTCTCGTCGGCATAGCCGAGCAGCCGCTGCGAACCGACCTGGTTGGAGCCCTTGAGGAACTTCTGGAGGTCCGCGCTGCGGGCGCGGGTGAGCTCCAGGATGTCGGCGGCGCGGTCCCACGCGGCCTGCTCGGTCTCGGCGGGGATCGGCCGCAGGCTGACGCTGAACCGTGGGCTGCGGGCGTAGGGAGCGGCGGCGGCGCGGACCTCGCGGATGCGCTCGGCGATGCCGGCGAGCGGCTCGCCCCAGAAGGCGTAGACGTCGGCGTGCTTGCCGCCGACCCGTACCGCGTCGGCGGAGGCCCCGCCGAAGTAGATCGGGACGCGTCCGGCGGGCGGGCGCACCGCCGACCAGGCGCCGCGGACCTGGTAGAACTCGCCGTCGTAGTCGAACGGCTCCGCCGACTCCCACTCGCGCCGCAGGACGTCGAGGAACTCGTCGGTGCGCCGGTAGCGGGTGGGCTTGTCCGCGAGGTCGCCGTCGCGGGCCTGGTCGGCGTCGTCGCCGCCGGTGATGACGTGCAGGGCGATCCGGCCGGGGTTGAAGGCGTCGATGGTGGCGTACTTGCGCGCGGCGATGGTCGGGGCGACGAAGCCGGGCCGGTGCGCGAGCAGGACTCCGAGCTTCGAGGAGCGGGCGAGGATCTGGTCGGCGACGACGAACCCGTCGGGCATGAAGGACGCGTGGGCGACCAGGACGCGGTCGAAGCCGGCCTCCTCATGCGCACGGACGAACTGGTCCAGGTAGCCGGGGTCGACGACGGGGCCGCTCGAGCCCTGCGACTCGCTGCCGGCGGCGGTGGCCACCATCCCGATGAACTCAACGGGCATCGTTGTTCACTCCTTCGGTCAGCGTGGCCGCGGCGGCGGCCGAACGGTTGGTCAGCGCCGAGCGCCAGGTCGGCTCGTGGTGGCAGGCGGCCGTCCAGCCCGGCACCGCCGGTTCCAGCGCGGGCGTGTGGTCGCAGGCTTCGGTGGCGAACGGGCAGCGGTGGGCGAAGACACAGGCTTCCGCCGGACGTCCCCGCTCCCCCTGCTGGTCGGCGGCCTGGTCGGCGGGCCGGCGCAGCTGGGCCGGGGACGGGCCGTGTTCGTCGCGGATGCTCGGTGCGGAGGCGATCAGCAGCGCCGTGTACGGGTGGCGGGGGCGGCTGAACACCTCGGCGATCGGGCCGTCCTCGACGACCCGGCCGCGGTAGAGGACGACGACCCGGTCGGCGATCCCGGCGAGTGAGCTGAGGTCGTGCGAGATGATGATCATCCCGAGCCGGTCACGCTCGGCGGAGTCAGCATGAGCGGAGTCAGCACCGGCCGGGGAGCGGCGCAGCGTGTCGAGGAGGCGCAGGATGAGGTTGCGGTTCGAGCCGTCCAGCGCGCTGACGGGCTCGTCGCAGATGAGCAGGCGCGGGTTGTCGACGATCGCGCGGGCGATGGACGCCCGCTGCCGCTGCCCGCCGGAGATCGCGCCGGGCAGGCGGCCGGCCACGGCGGGGTCAAGGCCGACCCGGCGCAGCGCGTCGGCGACGGCCGCCTGCTGCTCGTCGCGGGTGCCGCGGCCGGCGACGGTGAGGCCCTCGGCGACGCTGCGCCCGACGGTGAGGTCCGGGTCGAGCGCGCGCAGCGGGTCCTGGAAGACGAAGCGGATGGCGCCGCCGCGCCGGAATCCGCGGCGGGCGCGGCGGCGCAGCCGGCGGATGTCGGTGCCGTCGACGTCGATCACACCGGCCTCCGAGGGTGCCAGGCCGACGATCGCGCGGGCGAGGGTCGTCTTGCCGGAGCCGGTCTCGCCGATGACGCCGACGATCTCGCCGGGGCGGACGTCCAGCGAGACGTCCCGCAGGACGGTGGTGCGCCGGCCGGGCCCACTGCGGGCGCGGAAGGAAACGGTCAGGCCACGGACCGACAACAGCGGCTCCGCGTCCACCGCCGGCCCGTGGGCCGCCCCGGCCGTTCTGACCGCCCTGACCTCGACGGCGTCACTGCCGGCCGCGCCGTGACCATCACTGGAGCCGGCGGCAGGACCGGAGCCGGGCGTGGTGCCGGGCGTGGTCGGCGCCGTCGGAGCCGCGGTGGCGGCTGTGGGCCGGGTCCGAAGATCGGCGAGGTTCATACGGGCGCTCCTGCTCGCTCGGGGGCTCGGGCAGCCGGGTCGATCTCGCCGAGCCGGACGCAGCGCACCGCCCGGTCGATGCCGGGTGCGCCGGGTGCGCCGTCGGGCAGGGCACGCAGTTCCACCGGCGCCGTCCGGCAGGTGTCGGTGGCGAAGGTGCAGCGGTCGGCGAAACGGCAACCGGTGATCCGCGCGCCCACGGGCGGCGCGGAACCGTCGATGACCTCCAGCTCGCGGCGCCGCCAGTCACCGACGGAGGCGACCCGCAGCAGCGCCGCCGTGTACGGGTGGCGGGGGTTGGCGAGGACGTCCGCCGTCGGCCCGGTCTCGACGACCTCTCCCGCGTAGAAGACCAGGATGCGGTCGCAGAGCTGGGCGATCACGGCGAGGTCGTGGGAGACGGCGAGGATGGCGAGGCCCCGCTCGGTGCGCAGCCGGTCCAGCGCCTCCAGCACCT
This sequence comes from Parafrankia sp. FMc2, assembly GCF_041008525.1. Classification (NCBI taxonomy): domain Bacteria; kingdom Bacillati; phylum Actinomycetota; class Actinomycetes; order Frankiales; family Frankiaceae; genus Parafrankia; species Parafrankia sp. FMc2. Next base: position 15,751 of record NZ_JBFLUG010000151.1, read on the forward strand.
CGGCCTGGACGGTGACGTCGAGGGCGGTCGTCGCCTCGTCGGCGACGAGCAGGTCCGGCTCGCCGGCGACGGCGATCGCGAGCACGACGCGCTGCAGCATGCCACCGGACAGCTCGTGCGGGTACTGGTGGTAGACGAGCTCCGGCTGGTGCAGGCCGAGTGTCGCGAGCAGCGCGACGGCGGCGGTGCGGGCCTCGCGGCGGCCGTGGCCGACCTTGACCCGGAACTGTTCGGCGAGCTGGCGGCCGACGGTGTGGGACGGGTTGAGGTAGGAGCCCGGGTCCTGGAAGACGGCACCGATGCGGGTGCCGCGCAGGCCGTCCCACTGCCGCCGCGGCAGGCCGACCAGGGACGTCCCGTCGAAGTCGATCTGGCCGGCGCTGACGTCGCAGCCGGGCGCGAGCACGCCGAGGGCGGCCCGGCAGGTCAGGGTCTTGCCGCTGCCGGACTCCCCGACGAACCCGACGGCCTCACCGCGCCGGAGAGTGAACGATACCCCGTGCACTGCCCGCAGCCCGTCACCGTCCGCGACCGTCGTGGACGGGTCGGTGCCGCGTCGGAAACGGCCCCCGGGGCGCAGACGGGCCTGACGAGCTTGGTGAGCCCGGCGGGCCCGGTGACCGGCGCCGGCCTGCCCTCCGCCGACGGTGATGTGCAGGTCGTCGACCCGCAGCAGGTCATCGGACATCCTTCGCCTCCCGGGTCTGCCGCGGCACGGACGGAATGCCAGCCGCGGCCGGCTGGAGCGCACCCTCGTGCGCACCCACATCTGGAACAAGGTGCTGCCCACCATCGCCGTGACGGCGGCGGTGCGGGCCTCGCGGCGGCCGTGGCCGACCTTGACCCGGAACTGTTCGGCGAGCTGGCGGCCGACGGTGTGGGACGGGTTGAGGTAGGAGCCCGGGTCCTGGAAGACGGCACCGATG
>NZ_JBFLUG010000152.1:0-15708 GCF_041008525.1 Parafrankia sp. FMc2
CTTCGATGCCGCCTGTGCGCATCTGGATCTTCACCTGGACCGGTCGGTCCGGGCGTTGATCGACGGCGCCGAGCCGGAGCTGCTCGACCAGACGGGGTATGCGCAGCCCGCGCTGTTCGCCGTCGAGATCGCCCTCACCGCGTTGCTGCGTCACTGGGGTGTGACGCCGGACGTCGTCGTCGGCCATTCGATTGGTGAGATCGCCGCGGCGCACACGGCCGGGGTGCTGGATCTGGCGGACGCGGCGGTACTGGTGGCGGCGCGGGGCCGGCTGATGCAGGCGCTGCCCGCCGGTGGGGCGATGCTCGCCGTACAGGCCAGTGAGGTCGACGTCCTCGCCGCCCTGGCGGACGCCGGCGTCGCGGTGGATCTGGCTGCGGTCAACGGCCCGGCCGCGGTTGTCCTTTCCGGCCCCGCCGACGGCATCAACGCCGCTGCGGAGCTCGCGGCTGCGCGCGGATGGACGTCCACCCGCCTGCGCACCAGCCATGCGTTCCACTCGGCGCTGATGGAACCGATGCTCGCCGAGTTCGAAGCTGTCGTCCGCGGGCTGAGGTTCCTTGAGCCCACGCTGGCGGTCGTCTCGAGCGTGACCGGGGGCCAGGTTCGGCCGGGTGAGTGGACGGATCCGCAGTACTGGGTGCGGCAGGTCCGCGAGCCGGTGCGGTTCGCGGACGCCGTCGCGACCCTTGCCGCGACCGGGGTGACCCGGTTCGTCGAGGCAGGGCCGGACGGTGTGCTGACGGCGATGGCGCGCCACGTGCTGCCCGACGCCGACGGCAGCGTGTTCGTCCCGATGCTGCGCCGCGACCGCGACGAGACGTCCACGGCCCTCACCGCGCTGGCGCAGCTGCATGTCCACGGCGTCGTCGTGGACTGGGCGTGGCTGTTCGACGGCACCGAAGTGCGGCCGGCGACCCTGCCGACGTACGCGTTCCAGCGGCGGCGGTACTGGCTGGAGAACGCGCCGGTCGAGGCCGTGACCGACGGCGTGGTCGAGGCGGGCTTCTGGGAGTCGGTCGAGCGGTCCGACCTGGCGGGGCTCGCGGCGCAGCTGGAGGTGGCCAGCGGGCCGTTGGCGGAAGTGCTTCCCGGGCTCGCCTCCTGGCATGCCCGGCGGCGGACGGCGGCTGCGACGGACGCCTGGCGCTACCGGGTGGTGTGGAAGCCTGCCGCCGACCCGGGCGCGGCCGCCCTGTCGGGGACGTGGCTGCTGCTCGGCGACCACTCCGCGGGCGGCCCGGTGGCCGCCGAACTGGTGGCGGCGCTGACTTCCGCGGGTGCGGAGGTCGTGTCGGTCCCGGCCACGCCGGAGGAGAGCCGGGCGGGTCTGGCCGGGCGGCTGCGCTTGCTGGAGCTGGAGCTGGACGGTCCGGTGGCGGGGGTGCTGTCGCTGGCCGGGCTCGGTGCGGATCCGCTGGTGGGCAGCCTGGCGGTGGTGCAGGCGCTGGGTGACGCCGAGATCGCGGCGCCGGTGTGGCTGGTGACGTCGGGTGCGGTGTCGACGGGTCGGTCGGATCGTGCGGTGGAGGTGGCGCAGGCGCAGGTGTGGGCGCTGGGGCGGACAGTGGGCCTGGAGCGCCCGGAGCGGTGGGGTGGTCTGCTCGACCTGCCCGAGACGCTGGACCGGCGCGCCGCGTCCCGCGCCGTCGCGGTTCTCGCGGGGCTGCTTGACGCGGAGGACCAGGTCGCGGTCCGCGGCAGCGGGGTGCTGGTACGGCGGCTTGTTCCGGCGCCGGTGCCGGCGGGGTCGGACGCCGGGTGGCGTCCGCGCGGCACGGTGTTGATCACAGGTGGTACGGGTGGTCTGGGCGCCGCGGTGGCACGGTGGGCCGCGCGCAGTGGCGCGGAGCGGTTGGTGCTGGTGAGCCGGCGTGGGCTGGCTGCGGAGGGTGCCGCCGCACTGGTGGACGAGCTGTCGGCCGCCGGGGTTGCCACTGATGTGCTGGCGTGCGATCTGGCGGACCGGGCGGCGGTGGCCGGTCTGCTGACGGTCGCCGGTGAGCTGTCGGCAGTGGTGCATGCGGCCGGTGTCGGCGAGGACCGGACGCTGGCCGAGGTGGATGCCGATCATCTGGCCCGGGTGGTGTCGGGGAAGGTCGCCGGTGCGCTGCATCTGGACGAGCTGCTCGGTGACACGCCGTTGGACGCCTTTGTGGTGTTCTCGTCGATTTCGGGTGTGTGGGGTAGTGGTGAGCAGGCGGCCTATGGTGCGGCGAACGCGGCGCTGGATGCGCTGGTCCTGCGGCGTCGGGCGGCTGGTCGGGTGGGTACGGCGGTGGCGTGGGGTCCGTGGGCGCAGGTCGGGATGGCGGCGGACGAGGCGGTGGCCGGTCAGTTGCGTCGTCAGGGTCTGACCGCGATGGACCCGGAGCGTGCGGTCTCCGTGCTCGCCCAGGCGGTCGGCTCCGTTCCTGCCCCCGGCTCCGGCGGTGCCCCCGGCTCCGGCGGTGCCACGGGTGCCGGTGACGACGTGGTTGTGGTGGCGGATGTGCGGTGGGATGTGTTCCTGCCGGTGTTCACCGCGGCCCGTCCGCGGCCGTTGTTCGCGGATCTGCCGGCGGCGGTGGTGCTGGCGGCCGCGGCGGTGCCCGGCGGGGCTGTGGTGTCGTCGTTGTCGCAGCGGCTGGTGGGTCTTGCGGCGGGTGAGCGGGAGCGGGTGGTTGTCGAGCTGGTGCGGTCGGAGGTGGCCGGGGTTCTCGGTCATGGTTCGGCGGACGAGGTGCCGGCGGACCGGGCGTTCCGGGACCTGGGTTTTGACTCGTTGACGGCGGTGGAGCTGCGGAACCGGCTGATGCGGGTGACGGGTCTGCGGTTGCCGGCGACGTTGGTCTTCGACTATCCGAACGCGCAGCGGCTGGCCGGTTTCCTGCTGGCCGAGGTGTCCGAGGCGACGCCGGTGGCGGTTCTGATGCCGGCCGGCCCGGCGTTGGTGGCGACCACGGACGACCCAATCGTGATCGTGGGGATGGGTCTGCGGCTGCCCGGCGGGGTGGATACGCCCGAGGGTCTGTGGGAGCTGCTCTCCGACGGCCGTGACGCCATCGGTGGTTTCCCGGTCGACCGTGGGTGGAATGTCGAGGAGCTTTACCACCCGGATCCGGATCATGCGGGGACGTCGTATGCCCGCGAAGGCGGCTTCCTTTACGACGCCGGTGAGTTCGACGCGGGGCTGTTCGGGATTTCGCCGCGTGAGGCGTTGGCGATGGATCCGCAGCAGCGCCTGTTGTTGGAGACGTCGTGGGAGGCGTTCGAGCGCGCCGGGATCGATCCGACGGGGTTGCGTGGACGTCCGGTCGGGGTGTTCGTCGGCGCCAGTTACATGGGGTACGGGACGGGCCCGGCCGAACTCCCGGAGGGGTTGGAAGGTCATCTTCTGACCGGTACGGCGTCGAGTGTGATCTCGGGGCGGTTGGCGTACACGTTCGGTCTCGAGGGCCCGGCGGTCACTGTCGACACGGCGTGTTCGTCGTCGCTGGTCGCCCTGCACCTGGCGGTGCAGGCAATCCGCGCCGGTGAGGCGGAGATGGCGCTGGTCGGTGGCGTCACGGTCATGCCGAACCCCGACATCTTCGTCGAGTTCTCCCGCCAGCGCGGCCTCTCCCCGGACGGCCGGTGCCGTTCGTTCTCCGCCGGTGCGGACGGCACCGGCTGGTCGGAGGGCGCCGGGGTGCTGCTGGTGCAGCGTCTGTCGGACGCCCGCCGGGCGGGCCGTCGGGTGCTGGCGGTGGTCCGTGGCAGTGCGGTGAACCAGGACGGGGCGTCGAACGGTCTGACGGCGCCGAACGGTCCGTCGCAGCAGCGGGTGATCCGCCAGGCCCTGGCCAGCGCCGGGCTGTCGACGTCCGACGTGGACGCCGTTGAAGCGCACGGCACGGGCACGACGCTGGGTGATCCGATCGAGGCGCAGGCGCTGCTCGCGACCTACGGTCAGGACCGCCCGGCGGACAGCCCGCTGTGGCTGGGGTCGATCAAGTCGAACATCGGTCACACCCAGGCCGCCGCCGGAGCCGCCGGCATCATCAAGATGGTCCTGGCGATGGGCCGGGGGATCCTGCCTGCGACCCTGCACGCGGACGAGCCGACCCCGCACGTCGACTGGACCGCCGGCGCGATCGAACTGCTCACCGAAGCCCGCCCGTGGACCGCGGACGGCCGGCCGCGCCGCGCCGGCATCTCCGCCTTCGGGGTCAGCGGCACCAACGCCCACGTCATTCTTGAGCAGGCCCCGGAACTCGAGCTGGTTTCCGCATCCGACGAGCCTGCCGATCCGGCCCGCATGGCCCTGCCGGTGGTTCCGGTGCTGGTCTCCGGTCACGACGACGCGGCGCTGCGGGCCCAGGCGGGACGTCTCCAGGACGCCGGGGACGGCGCGCGGGAACTCGCGGCCGTCGCGGCCGCAACGGTCCGACGTGCCGCACTGGCTCACCGCGCGGTGGTACTGGCCGCGGATGCGGATGATCTGCACACGGCGCTGGAGGCGCTGCGCGGGGATGCGGCCGCGCCGAACCTGGTACGCGGTGTGGTGGGCGAGGGTCGTCTGGCGGTGGTCTTCACCGGCCAGGGCGCCCAGCGGATCGGCATGGGCCGGGAGCTGTATGACGCCTTCCCGGTGTTCGCGGATGCCTTCGACGCTGTGTGTGCCCATCTCGACCTTCACCTGGACCGGCCGCTGCGGGAGCTGATCGACGGCGTCGTCGCCGTCGACGGCGACGACGGTGCCGAGTCGGGCTTGGACGAGTCGGGGCTGTTGGATCAGACGGGGTATGCGCAGCCGGCGTTGTTCGCCGTCGAGGTGGCGCTGACCGTGTTGTTGCGTCACTGGGGTGTGTCTCCGGACGTGGTGGTGGGGCATTCGATCGGTGAGATCGCCGCTGCCCACACCGCCGGGGTGCTGGATCTGGCGGATGCGGCGGTGCTGGTGGCGGCGCGGGGTCGGCTGATGCAGGCGCTGCCCGCCGGTGGGGCGATGCTTGCGGTGCAGGCCGGTGAAATCGACGTTCTCGCGGCTCTGGCGGAGGCCGGTGTCGCGGTCGATCTCGCGGCGGTGAACGGCCCGTCCGCTGTCGTTCTTTCCGGTGCGGAAGAGGCGATCGCTGCCGCCGCCGCACTTGCCGGCGCGCGGGGGTGGACATCCACCCGGCTGCGCACCAGCCATGCGTTCCACTCGGCGCTGATGGAACCGATGCTGGCCGAGTTCGAAGCTGTCGTCCGTGGGCTGACGTTCCGGGAGCCGACGCTGCCGGTCGTGTCGACCGTGACCGGGCGTTCGGTCGAAGTCGGCGAGTGGTCGGATCCGCAGTACTGGGTGCGGCAGGTCCGCGAACCGGTGCGGTTCGCCGACGCCGTCACCGCGCTTGCCGGGGCCGGGGTGACGCGGTTCGTCGAGGCCGGCCCGGACGGTGTGCTGACGGCGATGGCGGCGCAGGTGCTGCCCGACGCCGAGAGCAGCGTGTTCGTCCCGCTGCTGCGCCGTGACCGCGACGAGACGTCCACGGCGCTCACGGCACTCGCCCGGCTGCACGTCCACGGGGTCCCCGTCGCCTGGGCGACCCTGTTCGGGGGGGCCGGGACGACGCCGGCGGGGAACCTGCCGACCTACGCCTTCCAGCGGCGGCGGTACTGGCTGGAGTACGGGCCGCTCGAAGCGGCCATGGCCGGCGAGGCCGACGTCATCGAGGCGGACTTCTGGGAGTCGGTGGAGCGGTCCGACCTTGCCGGGCTGGCGGAGCGGCTCGAGGTGGACGCGGCGTCGCTGGAGCCGGTCCTGCCGGCGTTGGCGTCGTGGCGGGCGAAGCGCCGGCTGGAGGCGTCCGCCGACGGATGGCGGTACCGGGTGGTGTGGAAGCCGGCCACCGAGCCGGCTGCAACTGCCCTGTCGGAGATCTGGCTGGTCGTGGACGCGGAGGGTGAGCGCGGTCCGGTGGCAGCCGAGCTGGTCGCGGCGCTGGCCGCCGCCGGCGCGGAGGTCGTCCCCGTCTCCGTTCCGACGGGGACGGATCGGGCGGGTCTGGCCGGGCGGCTGCGCTTGCTGGAGCTGGAGCTGGACGGTCCGGTGGCGGGGGTGCTGTCGCTGGCCGGGCTGGGTGCGGATCCGCTGGTGGGCAGCCTGGCGGTGGTGCAGGCGCTGGGTGACGCCGAGATCGCGGCGCCGGTGTGGCTGGTGACGTCGGGTGCGGTGTCGACGGGTCGGTCGGATCGTGCGGTGGAGGTGGCGCAGGCGCAGGTGTGGGCGCTGGGGCGGACAGTGGGCCTGGAGCGCCCGGAGCGGTGGGGTGGTCTGCTCGACCTGCCCGAGGTGTTGGACCGGCGCGCCGCGTCCCGCGCGGTCGCGGTCCTGGCCGGGCTGCCCGGCGGGGAGGATCAGGTTGCGGTCCGCGGCAGCGGGATTCTGCTCCGGCGCCTGTCGCACGCGCCTGCGCAGCGCGACGCGGGTTGGCGTCCGCGGGGCACGGTGCTGGTTACGGGTGGTACGGGTGGTCTGGGTGCTGCGGTGGCGCGGTGGGCTGCGCGTGGTGGTGCGGAGCGGTTGGTGTTGGTGAGTCGGCGGGGGCTGGCTGCGGCTGGTGCTGTCGAGCTGGTGGAGGAGTTGTCGGCGGCCGGGGTCGTGGTCGAGGTGGTGGCGTGTGATCTGGCGGATCGGGGGGCGGTGGCGGGTCTGCTGGCGGATGTGGGTGAGTTGTCGGCGGTGGTGCATGCGGCCGGTGTCGCCGAGGATGTGCCGTTGGCCGAGGTCGATGCGGATCATCTGCACCGGGTGGTGTCCGGGAAGGTCGCCGGTGCGCTGCATCTGGACGAGCTGCTCGGTGACACGCCGCTGGATGCCTTTGTGGTGTTCTCGTCGATTTCGGGTGTGTGGGGCAGTGGTGAGCAGGCGGCTTATGGTGCGGCGAATGCGGCGTTGGACGGGCTGATTCTGCGGCGTCGGGCGTCCGGCCGGGTGGGTACGGCGGTGGCGTGGGGTCCGTGGGCGCAGGTCGGGATGGCGGCCGACGAGGCGGTCGCCGGTCAGCTGCGCCGTCAGGGTCTGACCGCGATGGACCCGGAGCGTGCGGTCTCCGTGCTCGCCCAGGCGGTCGGCTCCGTCCCTGTCCCTGTCCCCGGCTCCGGCGGTGCCGCGGGCGCCGGTGACGACGTGGTCGTGGTGGCCGACGTCCGGTGGGACGTCTTCCTGCCGGTGTTCACCGCCGCCCGTCCCCGCCCGCTGTTCGCGGACCTGCCGGAAGCAGCCGTGCTGGTGGCCGGGGCAGCAGCCGGCGAGGCCGTCGGATCCGCACTGTCGCGGCGGCTGGAGGGCCTGCCTGCGGGCGAGCGGGAACGAGCGGTCGTCGAGCTGGTCCGCGCCGAGGTGGCCGGTGTGCTTGGCCACGGTTCGGTGGACGAGGTTCCGGCGGACCGGGCGTTCAGGGACCTGGGCTTCGACTCGCTGACGGCGGTCGAGCTGCGGAACCGGCTGATGCGGGTGACGGACCTGCGGCTGCCGGCGACGCTGGTCTTCGACTATCCGAACGCGCAGCGGCTGGCGGAGTTCCTGCTGGCCGAGGTCTCGGGCACAGCGCTGGTCGGTACACCGGTACTCCCCGCGCTGACCGCCGCGACCGACGACCCGATTGTGATCGTGGGGATGGGTCTGCGGCTGCCCGGCGGGGTGGATACGCCCGAGGGTCTGTGGGAGCTGCTGGCCGATGGTCGTGACGCCATCGGTGGTTTCCCGACGGACCGTGGCTGGAACGTGGAGGAGCTGTACCACCCGGATCCGGATCATGCGGGGACGTTCTACGCCCGCGAAGGTGGATTCCTCTACGACGCCGGTGAGTTCGACGCGGGGTTGTTCGGGATTTCGCCGCGTGAGGCGTTGGCGATGGATCCGCAGCAGCGGTTGTTGTTGGAGACGTCGTGGGAGGCGTTCGAGCGGGCCGGTGTTGATCCGACGGGGTTGCGTGGACGTCCGATCGGGGTGTTCATCGGTGCCAGTTACATGGGGTACGGGGCCGGGGCGGTTGATGCTGCGGAGGGGTTGGAAGGTCATCTTCTGACCGGTACGGCGTCGAGTGTGATCTCGGGGCGGTTGGCGTACACGTTCGGTCTCGAGGGGCCGGCGGTGACGGTGGACACGGCGTGTTCGTCGTCGCTGGTGGCGCTGCATCTGGCCGCGCAGGCGATCCGTGCGGGTGAGGCGGAGATGGCGCTGGTCGGTGGCGTCACGGTCATGCCCAGCCCGGACCTGTTCGTCGAGTTCTCCCGCCAGCGCGGCCTCTCCCCGGACGGCCGGTGCCGTTCGTTCTCCGCCTCGGCGGACGGGACGGGCTGGTCGGAGGGCGCCGGGGTGCTGCTGGTGCAGCGTCTGTCGGACGCCCGCCGGGACGGCCGGCGGGTGCTGGCGGTGGTGCGTGGTTCGGCGGTGAACCAGGACGGTGCGTCGAACGGGTTGACGGCGCCGAACGGCCCGGCGCAGCAGCGGGTGATCCGCCAGGCGCTGGCCAGCGCCGGGCTCTCCCCGTCGGACGTCGACGCCGTCGAGGCACACGGCACCGGAACGACGCTGGGTGACCCGATCGAGGCGCAGGCGCTGCTGGCGACCTACGGCCAGGACCGCCCGGCGGACAGCCCGCTGTGGCTGGGGTCGATCAAGTCGAACATCGGTCACACGCAGGCCGCGGCCGGCGCTGCCGGAATCATCAAGATGGTGCTGGCGATGCGCCACGGGACGCTGCCGGCGACCCTGCACGTCGACGAGCCGACCCCGCACGTCGACTGGACAGCCGGCGCCATCGAACTGCTCACCGCGTCCCGGGCCTGGGAGGAGAACGGCCGGCCGCGCCGCGCCGGCATCTCGGCGTTCGGTGTGAGCGGCACGAACGCCCACGTCATCCTCGAGCAGGCACCGGCCATGGAGCCGGTACCGGCTTCCGGCCAGCCTGCGCAGCCGGCCGGAACAGCACTGCCGGTCGTTCCGGTGCTGGTCTCCGGTCATGACGAGGCGGCCCTGCGGGCTCAGGTCGAGCGCCTGCGTGTCGCAGGCGGTGACGTTCTCGGGCTCGCGGCCGGGGCGGTACGCCGGGCGGTGCTGGCGCACCGTGCGGTGGTCCTCGCGGCGGGTGCGGACGATCTGCGCGCGGCACTGGAGGCCCTTCGCACCGGTGCCGCCGCGCCGAACGTGGTGCGGGGTGTGGTGGGTGAGGGCCGGCTGGCGGTGGTCTTCACCGGTCAGGGTGCGCAGCGGCTGGGTATGGGCCGGGAGCTGTATGACGTGTTCCCGGTGTTCGCGGACGCTTTCGACGCCGCCTGCGCCCACCTGGACGCGGATCTGGATCGCCCGGTCCGTGCACTGATCAACGATGACGCGGAGCTGTTGGAGCAGACCGGTTATGCGCAGCCGGCGTTGTTCGCCGTCGAGGTCGCCCTGACCGCGTTGCTGCGTCACTGGGGCGTGACCCCGGACATTCTTGTCGGTCATTCGATCGGTGAGATCGCGGCGGCGCACACGGCCGGGGTGCTGGATCTGGCGGATGCCGCGGTGTTGGTCGTGGCGCGGGGTCGGCTGATGCAGGCGTTGCCCGCCGGTGGGGCGATGCTCGCGGTGCAGGCGGGTGAGGTGGAGGTTCTCGCGGCGCTGGCGGAGGCCGGTGTCGCGGTGGATCTGGCCGCGGTGAACGGCCCGGCGGCGGTGGTCCTGTCCGGTCCGGCGGAGGCGATCGGTGCTGCGGCGGAGCTTGCAGAGAGCCGCGGGTGGAGGTCGTCTCGGCTGCGGACGAGTCATGCGTTCCATTCGGTGTTGATGGAGCCGATGCTGGCCGAGTTCGCCACCGTCGTCCGTGGTCTGACGTTCCGGGAGCCGACGCTTCCGGTGGTCTCCACGGTCACCGGCCGGCTGGTCGGGGCGGGTGAGTGGTCGGATCCGGCGTACTGGGTGCGGCAGGTGCGGGAGCCGGTGCGGTTCGCGGACGCCGTCGCGACCCTGGCGGCGACCGGGGTGACGCGGTTCGTCGAGGCGGGTCCGGACGGTGTGCTGACGGCGATGGCGGCGCAGACGCTGCCGGATGCCGAGGGCAGTGTGTTCGTGCCGCTGCTGCGTCGTGACCGGGACGAGACGTCCACGGCGCTGACCGCGCTGGCCCGGCTGCACGTCCACGGTGTCGTCGTCGACTGGACGGCGCTGTTCGACGGCACCGGGGCGACACCGGCGGAGGACCTGCCGACGTATGCGTTCCAGCGGCGGCGGTACTGGCTGGAGTACGCGCCGCTCGAAGCGGCCACGGCCGGTGAGGCCGACGTTGTCGAGGCGGCTTTCTGGGAGTCGGTCGAGCGGTCCGACCTCGCCGGGCTCGCGGCACGGCTCGAGGTGGCCAGCGGGCCGCTGGCCGAGGTGCTTCCCGGGCTGGCCTCGTGGCACGCCCGCCGGCGGAGCGCGGCCGTCACCGACGGATGGCGTTACCGGGTCACCTGGAAGCCGGTCGCCGACCCGGGTACCGCGACCCTGTCCGGGACCTGGCTGGTGCTCGGCCTGCGGGCCGAGGCCGGGCTCCCGGCGGCCGTGGAGCTGGCGCAGGCACTGACCGCCGCGGGCGCGGCTGTCGTCCCCGTCGACATCGAGCCGGATGCGGATCGGGCTGCGCTCGCCGAGCGGCTGCGATCCGTGGCGGACGGCCCGGTGGCGGGCGTGCTGTCGCTGGCCGCGTTCGGGGATGCGCCGCTGGCCGCCAGCCTGGCGGTGGTGCAGGCGCTCGGCGACGCGGAGGTGGCGGCGCCGGTGTGGCTGGCGACGTCCGGTGCGGTCTCGACCGGCCGGTCGGACCGCGCGGTGGACGTGGCCCGGGCGCAGGTCTGGGGCCTTGGCCGGGTGATGGGTCTGGAGCATTCCGACCGGTGGGGCGGTCTGCTCGACCTTCCGGAGGTGTTGGACCGGCGGGCGGCGTCTCGGGTGGTGGCTGTCCTCGCCGGGCTGCTGGAGGGCGAGGACCAGGTCGCGGTCCGCGGCAGTGGTGTTCTGCTGCGGCGGCTGGTCCCGGCCCCGGTGTCGGCGACGGATGCCGGTGTGGGCTGGCGCCCACGCGGCACGGTGCTGGTCACGGGTGGTACGGGTGGTCTGGGTGCTGCGGTGGCGCGGTGGGCTGCGCGTGGTGGTGCGGAGCGGTTGGTGCTGGTGAGCCGGCGCGGCCCGGCTGCGGCTGGTGCTGTCGAGCTGGTGGACGAGTTGTCGGCGGTTGGGGTTGCTGCCGAGGTGGTGGCGTGTGATCTGGCGGATCGGGCTGCGGTGGCGGGTCTGCTGGCGGATGTGGGTGAGTTGTCGGCGGTGGTGCACGCGGCCGGTGTTGCTGAGGACCGGGCGCTGGCCGAGGTGGATGCCGATCATCTGGATCGGGTGGTGTCGGGGAAGGTCGCCGGTGCGCTGCATCTGGACGAGCTGCTCGGTGACACGCCGTTGGACGCCTTCGTGGTGTTCTCGTCGATTTCGGGTGTGTGGGGTAGTGGTGAGCAGGCGGCTTATGGTGCGGCGAATGCGGCGTTGGACGGGCTGATTCTGCGGCGGCGGGCGTCTGGTCGGGTGGGTACGGCGGTGGCGTGGGGTCCGTGGGCGCAGGTCGGGATGGCGGCGGATGAGACGGTCGCCGGTCAGCTGCGCCGTCAGGGTCTGACCGCGATGGACCCGGAACAGGCCATCGCCGTACTCGCCCAGGCAGTCGGCGCCGGAACCGACACCGACACCGACACCGTGGCCGCTGACGCCGGCACGGCCCTTCCCGCTCCCGCTGCCCCCGGCGACGACGTGGTCGTGGTGGCCGATGTGCGGTGGGACGTCTTCCTGCCGGTGTTCACCGCGGCCCGTCCCCGTCCGTTGTTCGCGGATCTGCCGGCGGCGGTGGCGCTGGCCGGAAAGGCCGCGGCGGCTGGCGGGGCTGTGGTGTCGTCGCTGTCCCAGCGGCTCGACGGCCTGACTGTGGGTGAGCGGGAGCGGGTGGTCGTCGAACTCGTGTGCTCCGAGGTGGCCGGTGTTCTCGGTCATGGTTCGGCGGATGAGGTGCCGGCGGACCGGGCGTTCCGGGATCTGGGTTTTGACTCGCTGACGGCGGTGGAGCTGCGGAACCGGCTGATGCGGGTGACGGGTCTGCGGTTGCCGGCGACGTTGGTGTTCGACTATCCGAATGCGCAGCGGCTGGCGGAGTTCCTGCTGGTCGAGGTTTCTGGCGCGGCGCCGGCGGGTGTTCTGGTTCCGGCTGGTCCGGCATTGGTGGCGACGACGGACGACCCGGTCGTGATCGTCGGTATGGGTCTGCGGCTGCCGGGTGGGGTGGATTCACCCGAGGGCCTGTGGGAGCTGCTCTCCGATGGTCGTGATGCCATCGGTGGTTTCCCGACGGACCGTGGCTGGAACGTGGAGGAGCTGTACCACCCGGATCCGGATCATGCGGGGACGTCCTACGCCCGCGAAGGCGGATTCCTTTACAACGCCGGCGAGTTCGACGCGGGGCTGTTCGGGATTTCGCCGCGTGAGGCGCTGGCGATGGATCCGCAGCAGCGTCTGCTGTTGGAGACCGCCTGGGAGGCGTTCGAACGAGCTGGTATTGATCCGACGGGGTTGCGTGGGCGTCCGGTCGGTGTGTTCATCGGCGCCAGTTACATGGGCTATGGGATCGGCGCGGCCGGGAACGACGAAGGGCTGCAGGGTCATCTCCTGACCGGCACCGCGTCGAGTGTGATCTCGGGGCGGTTGGCGTACACGTTCGGTCTGGAGGGGCCGGCGGTGACGGTGGACACGGCGTGTTCGTCGTCGCTGGTGGCGTTGCATCTGGCCGCGCAGGCGATCCGCGCCGGCGAGGCCGAGATGGCCCTCGTCGGCGGTGTGACGGTCATGCCGAATCCGGACATCTTCGTCGAGTTCTCCCGCCAGCGCGGCCTGTCGCCGGATGGCCGGTGCCGGTCGTTCTCTGCCGGTGCGGATGGGACGGGTTGGTCGGAGGGTGCCGGGGTGCTGCTGGTGCAGCGTCTGTCGGACGCGCGCCGGGCCGGCCGTCGGGTGCTGGCGGTGGTGCGTGGTTCGGCGGTGAACCAGGACGGTGCGTCGAACGGTCTGACGGCGCCGAACGGGCCGGCGCAGCAGCGGGTGATCCGCCAGGCGCTGGCGAGTGCCGGCCTGTCGTCCGCCGACGTGGACGCCGTGGAAGCGCATGGAACCGGTACGACGCTGGGTGATCCGATCGAGGCGCAGGCGCTGCTGGCGACCTATGGCCAGGGCCGGTCCGAGGATCAGCCGTTGTGGTTGGGGTCGATCAAGTCGAACATCGGTCACACCCAGGCCGCGGCCGGTGCGGCGGGGATCATGAAGATGATCCTGGCGATGGGCCGGGGGATCCTGCCTGCGACTCTGCACGCGGACGAGCCGACCCCGCATGTCGACTGGACGGCCGGGGCGATCGAGCTGCTCACGCAGTCCCGGGTGTGGGAGGAGAGCGGGCGGCCGCGGCGCGCCGGGGTGTCGGCGTTCGGGGTGAGTGGTACGAACGCGCACGTCATCCTCGAGCAGGCTCCGGTCGTGGAGCCGGCGTCTGACCAGCCGGTCGAGCCGGTCGGAACGGCACCGGTGCTGCCGGTGGTTCCGGTGCTGGTTTCCGGTCATGACGAGGTGGCGTTGCGGGCGCAGGCGGGGCGCTTCGCCGCGACGGATGCCGATGTTCTCGCGCTGGGTGCGGGGTCGGTGCGGCGGGCGGTGCTGGCGCATCGTGCGGTGGTTCTGACCGCGGGTGAGGATGATCTGCGTTCGGCGTTGGAGGCTCTTCGTTCTGGTGTTTCTGCGTCGAATGTGGTGCGTGGGGTTGCGGGGTCGGGCCGGTTGGCGGTGGTGTTCACCGGTCAGGGTGCGCAGCGGATCGGTATGGGGCGGGCGTTGTATGACGCGTTCCCGGTGTTCGCGGATGCGTTTGACGCGGTCTGCGCGCATCTGGATCTTCACCTGGATCGGTCGGTCCGTGAGCTGATTGATGGTGATGCGGATCTTCTCGATCAGACGGGGTATGCGCAGCCGGCGTTGTTCGCGGTGGAGGTGGCGCTGGCGGCGTTGTTGCGTCACTGGGGTGTGACTCCGGATGTGGTGGTGGGTCATTCGATTGGTGAGATCGCGGCGGCGCACACGGCCGGGGTGCTGAATGTGGCGGATGCGGCGGTGTTGGTGGCGGCGCGGGGTCGTCTGATGCAGGCGCTGCCCGCCGGTGGGGCGATGCTGGCGGTGCAGGCGGGTGAGGTCGAGGTTCTTGCCGCGCTGGCGGAGGCTGGTGTCGCGGTGGATCTGGCTGCGGTGAACGGCCCGACCGCCGTCGTCCTGTCCGGCGCGGTGGAGGCGATCGATGCTGCCGCGGAGCTTGCAGCCACCCGCGGGTGGACGTCGACCCGTCTGCGGACGAGTCATGCGTTTCATTCGGCGTTGATGGAGCCGATGCTGGCCGAGTTCGCGGCCATTGTTCGGGGGCTGAGGTTCGAGGAGCCGACTGTTCCGGTGGTTTCCACGGTGACGGGGCGTCTGGTCGGGGCGGGTGAGTGGTCGGATCCGGCGTACTGGGTGCGGCAGGTGCGGGAGCCGGTGCGGTTCGCGGACGCTGTCGTGGCCCTTGCTGGGGCTGGGGTGACGCGGTTTGTTGAGGCGGGTCCGGATGGTGTGTTGACGGCGATGGTGGCGCAGGTGCTGCCGGATGCCGAGGGCAGTGTGTTCGTCCCGCTGCTGCGCCGTGACCGGGACGAGATCCCGACGGCGCTGACGGCGCTGGCCCGGCTGCACGTCCACGGGGTGGTCGTGGACTGGGCGGGGCTGTTCGACGGGACCGGCGTCCAGCCGGCGGGGAACCTGCCGACGTACGCCTTCCAACGCCGCCGGTACTGGCTGGAGAACGCGCCGCTCGAGGTCGTGACCGGCGATGTGGTCGAGGCGGACTTCCGGGAGTCCGTGGAACGGGCCGACCTGGCGGGCCTCGCGGCTGCGCTGGAGGTGGAAAGCGGGCCGTTGGCGGAAGTGCTTCCCGGGCTGGCCTCGTGGCGCGCCCGTCGGCGGGAGGCGGCTGCCACCGACGGGTGGCGCTACCGGGTGGTGTGGAAGCCTGCTGCTGACCCGGGCGCGGCTGCCCTGTCCGGGACCTGGCTGCTGCTCGGAGACCAGCTGTCGGCTGCGTCGGTGGCCGCAGAGCTGGTCGAGGCACTGACCGTCGCGGGCGCGACTGTCATCCCGGTCGACGTCGAGTCTGGTGTGGAACGGGCCGTCCTGGCCGACCGGCTGAGCCGGCTGCAGGAGCTGGCCAGCGGTGCGGCCGCAAACGGTGACGCGCTGGACGTCCCCATGCCGGCTGGTGCGGTGGCGGGTGTGGTGTCGCTGGTCGGGTTGGGTGCGGCGCCGTTGGCGGACAGTCTGGTGGTGGTGCAGGCGCTGGGTGATGCTGACATTGCGGCGCCGGTGTGGTTGGTGACGTCGGGTGCGGTGTCGACGGGCCGGTCGGATGGTGTGGTGGATCCGGTGCGGGCGCAGGTGTGGGGTCTGGGTCGGGTGGTGGGGTTGGAGCACCCGGACCGGTGGGGTGGTCTGCTCGATGTACCGGAGACGGTCGACCGGCGGGCGGCTTCGCGGGCGGTGGCGGTTCTCGCGGGGCTGTTGGAGGGTGAGGGTGAGGTTGCGGTTCGGGGTGGTGGGATTCTGGCGCGGCGAATTGTTCCGGTTCGGGAGTCGTCTCT